>JAOAEN010000007.1 GCA_026416775.1 Dehalococcoidales bacterium | reverse complement strand
GTACTGTGGGATCACTACGGCCGACTTTCATCCCTGCTCGGCCTGTCTGCCTCGCAGTCAAGCGCCCTTCTGCCGTTGCACTCCACGGCGGATGACCATCCCGCCTGAGGGCGCCATTGCGCGCCTCCGTTACCTTTTAGGAGGCGACCGCCCCAGTCAAACTACCCGCCAGCCACCGTCCCGGCGTTCCGCCGGTGAGGGCAGCGCACCCGGAAGAGTGGTATTTCACTGCCGGCTCCAGCCAGCCCGCAAGCCAGCCTTCTCCGCCTCCCACCTATCCTACGCATCCGACTGCGCTACCCGATGGCAAGCTGTAGTAAAGCTCCACGGGGTCTTTTTGTCCCGCTCTGAGTTGGCCGCATCTTCACGGCCACTGCAATTTCACCGAGCCCCCAGTTGAGACAGTGCCCAGATCGTGATGCCATTCGTGCGGGTCGGAACTTACCCGACAAGGAATTTCGCTACCTTAGGACCGTTATAGTTACGGCCGCCGTTCACTGGGGCTTCGGTTTGGCGCTTCGGGTTACCCCTAACACCTCCCCTTAACCTTCCAGCACTGGGCAGGTATCACCCCCTATACCTCAGCTTACGCTTTAGCAGAGAGCTGTGTTTTTGTTAAACAGTCACTTGGGCCGATTACGTGCCACCCTTCCTGAGAAGGGCACCCCTTTTCCCGAAGTTACGGGGTCAACTTGCCTAGTTCCTTGACGAGGGTTCTCTCGAACACCTTGGGACATTTACCCCCACCCACCAGAGTCGGTTTGCGGTACGGGCACTCCTGCTTCAAAGACAGCGAAGCTTTTCTTGGCGGTCGAGGTACAGCCGGGTCGCCTCGGGTTACCCCTCAACTCCCCCCTACCCTCAGCTAGATATCCGGGGTGGATTTGCCTGCCCCGGCATCGCCTAAGGTAGGAGACACACCATGTCCATTAGGTATGCCCGACTTACCTTCCCGCGTCCCTCCTCTGTCTCCACAGGAGTGGTACGGGAATAATAACCCGTTGTCCATCGCTTACGCCTTGCGGCCTCAGCTTAGGCCCGACTAACCCTACGCGGATTAACCTTGCGTAGGAAACCTCGGGTATCCGGTGGCCTGATTTCCCATCAGGCTTGCGCTACTCATGCCGGCAGTCTCACTTCCCCTAGCTCCACCATCTCTCACGAGACAGCTTCACTGCCAGAGGAACGCTCCCCTACCCCTCTCCCTTGCGGGAGAAGCCATAGCTTCGGTGGCAGACTTAAGCCCCGCTGGATTATCGGCGCAGAACCACTAAACCAGTGAGCTATTACGCATTCTTTAAAGGATGGCTGCTTCTAAGCCAACCTCCTGGCTGTCTGGGCGGTCCTACTTCCTTTTCCACTTAGCCTGCTCTTTGGGACCTTAGCTGATGGTCTGGGCTGTTTCCCTCTCGACTATGAAGCTTATCCCCCACAGTCTCACTCCCAGGGTATGGGTTAATGGAATTCGTGGTTTGGTTGGAGTCGGTAAGCTACTCGCCCCCTAGTCCATCCAGAGCCCTACCTCCATTAACTAATCCCTGAGGCTGCACCTCAATGCATTTCGGGGAGAACCAGCTATCCCCGAGTTCGGTTGGCATACCGCCCCTACCCACAGCTCATCCGATAACTTTGCAACGTTAACCGGTTCGGGCCTCCACCCCTCTATTGGAAGGGTTTCACCCTGGCCATGGGTAGCTCACCCGGCTTCGGGTCTGCTCCACGCGACCATGAACGCCCTGTTCGGACTCGCTTTCGCTATGGCTCCGCGACTACGGTCGCTTAACCGGCCACGTAGAGCAACTCCCCGGCTCATTCTTCAATAGGCACGCCATCACCCGCCTTGCGGCGGGCTCTGACTGCTTGTAAGCATACGGTTTCAGGTCTATTTCACTCCCCTCCCGGGGTGCTTTTCACCTTTCCCTCACGGTACTAGTTCACTATCGGTCATCAAGGGTATTTAGCCTTACCCGGTGGTCCGGGTGGCTTCCCACAGGGTTCCTCGTGCCCCGTGGTACTCAAGGACAGGCCGGGAGCCCTACCCTTTGGTTTACGGGACTATCACCCTCTATGGTAGCCCTTTCCAGGGACTTTCAACTAGGGATCGGGTTTGTCACTCCCTGACCTAGCTCAGGTTCGGTCCGACCTGCCTTACAACCCCGGCTAAACATAGGCCCTGAGACCACTGAGTTTAGCCGGTTTGGGCTGTTCCCCTTTCGTTCGCCACTACTCAGGGAATCGATTTCTCTTTCTTTTCCTCGGGGTACTGAGATGTTTCACTTCCCCCACTTACCTCCAGCCGGCGTATGTGTTCCGCCGGCGGTGACCGGATTTGATCCGGACGGGTTGCCCCATTCGGGAATCCCCGGGTAAGCTTGCTCGACAGCTAACCGGGGCTTTTCGCAGTCTTGCCGCGCCCTTCATCGGCCCTTGATGCCAAGGCATCCACCGTATGCCCTTACCCGCTTGACCTGCTTCAGGCTTGGTACTAGACAGCTTATTCACTTTTTAAGGTACCGAAGGCAAAAGAAGAGGTCTGGTGGTTTTGCCACCAGACCTCCGAATCGTCTGGCTGAAACCACCGAAACCGTCGGTTACTTCTCTGCCTTCGTCATACGCAAGTATAAGAATAGCATATGCCAGAACCTTTGTCAACAGGGGGCAGCAAGGAAATGTTGACCAAAGTGGAAAAGAACCAGAAACAAGAGACGCCCATTCACCGGAGGGGAGTAAAGAGGGGTCTCAGTCCCTCTTAATTCTTACCCCCTCTCACGTAACCGAATCGATCAATCCTGCAGGTACCGCCGCGTGAGAGGTGAACCAAGGAGCAAGTGTGCAAAATCAACCGGGGCAAGAAAGCACAAGGACGCCTCAAGGGGAAGCTGAGGGTTCCCACGCATGACAGGACCGCCTTCTTGTGCTATAATCTTCTCGTAAGACCTCTTGAACACGCTATTCCGATGTTGAAAAAGACCATTGCTCAGCTCATCGCGCAGGCAATCAGCCGTGCCCAGCAGGAGCGCAAGCTCCCCGGCGTCAACGTCCCCGAGATCATCGTGGAGCACCCGCAGAACCCCGAGCATGGCGATTATGCCTGTAGCATCGCCCTCAAGCTGGCGAGGGCGGCTGGAAGAAGCCCGCTTGCCATTGCCAGCGACATTGCCGGCTACATCCCGCCGACCGAGGAAATCGCCAGCGTTGCGGTGGCTGCTCCCGGTTTTATTAACTTCACGCTCAAGAATGAATGGCTGGCAAAGCAGGTCGATACCATCCTCGCACAGGGTGAAGCCTACGGGAACAGCAACCTCGGCGAGGGGAAGCTCATCCAGATCGAGTTCGTGAGCATTAACCCCACCGGCCCGCTCCATGTGGGGCACGGCAGGGGTGCCGTGCTCGGCAGCACCCTCAGCAACATCATGACGGCAAGCGGCTACCGCGTCGTCCGGGAATACTACTTCAACGATGCCGGCAGCCAGATGGATGCCTTCCGCCGCTCGCTCTGGGTGCGCTACCAGCAAAGGCTGGGGCGGAACGTCCCCATGCCCGAGGAGGGCTACCACGGTAACTACATGATTGACCTTGCCGGAGAGATTATCGCCAAGGAAGGCGACCGTTTCCTCAGGATGCCGGAAGAGGCGGCGGTTAACGAGCTGGGCAACCTCGGGCTTGCCAGGATCCTTGAAGCAACGCGTGAGGACCTGAAACGCCTGCGCGTGGAGTTTGACGTCTGGTTCAGCGAAAAGAGCCTCTACCAGAACGGTCAGTTTGAGAAAGTCATCAGGCTGCTCCGTGAAAAGGGCTACCTTGCGGAAAGGGAGGGTGCCGTCTGGTTCGTTGCCACTGCCCTGGGTGAGGACAAAGACAACGTGGTAATACGCTCCAACGGCTCACCCACCTACTTCGGGGCGGACATCGCCTACCACTACAACAAGTTCATCGAGCGCAAATTTGACCGCGTCATCAACATCTGGGGTGCCGACCACATGGGGCATGTCTCCCGCATGAAGGCCGTGGTGGAAGCCCTGGGCATTGACCCGGCACGTCTCGAGATCATCATCCACCAGATGGTAACCCTGAAACGCGGCGGCGAAGTCGTCAAGATCTCCAAGCGCAGCGGGGACATCATCACGCTGCGGGAGCTTATGGACGAGGTGGGCGTGGACGCCTGCCGGTTCTTCTTCCTCTGCCGCACCGCGGACAGCCAGATGGACTTTGACCTCGAGCTTGCCAAGAAGCAGTCGGCGGACAACCCCGTTTATTATGTCCAGTATGCCCATGCCCGTATCGCCAGCATCCTGCGCATGGCACAGGAGAAGGGCGTAACAGATGACGAAGGGGACCTGTCGCTTCTCCATGACGAGGCGGAGCTTCAGCTTATCCGCAGGATGTTGCTTCTACCCGAGATCATCGAGACCATCGCCCAGACGCTTGAGCCGCACCATCTTACCTATTACGCGCAGGATCTGGCCACCGCCTTCCATGCCTTCTACAAGGACTGCCGCGTCATCAGCGACGATAGGGCCCTCACCGGGGCAAGGCTAAAACTGGTCAAAGCTGCCAAGCTCGTGCTGGGGAGGACACTCCGGCTCATGGGCATGGATGCCCCGGAGAGGATGTAATAAAAACTTTCTCAACGGCGAAGAACCATGAAAAAGCGCAGTTTTTCCGGTATCCAGCCGACGGGCAATATCCACATCGGTAACTATCTGGGGGCAATCAAATATTGGGTGGCGATGCAGGAAAACTACGATAACATCTTCTGCATCGTTGACCTGCATGCCATTACCGTCCCACAGGACCCGCAGGTGCTCAAGGCCAAAACGCGCGAGCTTGCCGGTCTGCTCCTCGCTTCAGGCATTGACCAGCGGCGCTCCATCCTCTTTGTGCAGTCGCACGTGCACGAGCACGCCGAGCTTGCCTGGATCCTCAACTGCATCATCCCGATGGGCTGGATGCAGCGGATGACCCAGTTCAAGGAAAAGTCCGCAAAACAGAAACAGCTGGTGAGCGTGGGGCTTTTTGACTACCCGGCGCTCATGGCAGCGGACATCCTCCTCTACCGCACCGAGGTGGTGCCCGTGGGGGAAGACCAGAAACAGCACGTGGAGCTCACCAGGGATACCGCCCAGCGTTTCAACAGCCTCTACGGGGAGACCTTTGTGCTGCCCGAGCCGCTGATACCTGAAATTGGAGCCCGCATCATGGGGCTGGACGACCCCACAAAAAAGATGAGCAAGAGCGAAAATGCCCCCAACCATGCCATCAACCTGCTCGACCCGCCGGACGTCATCCGCGGTAAGGTCATGCGGGCAACCACCGATTCCCTCAAGGAAATACGTTTTGACGAAAACCGTCCCGGCATCAATAACCTGCTCACCATTTATCAGGCTTTCACCGGGGAGAGCCGGGAAACCATTGAGGCCAGGTTTGCCGGCAAAGGCTACAGCGATCTCAAGAAATCCCTCGCCGAGGTGGTCATTGAAGGGTTAAGGCCCGTGCAGGAAAGGTACCGCTCGCTTACCGCCGATCCTGCCGGCATTGATGCCATTCTGGAAGACGGGGCAAACAGGGCACGCCCCATCGCCCGGAAAATGCTTGGCGAAGTGAAGGCAAGAATGGGGCTTGGCTAGCCCGTGAGCTCCCGCACCAGAGCCGGTGAGGACCTTTCATGTCAGAAAATCCGCATCCGCCCGGGAAGCCCGCGGATGGACCCGCCTACCGCTGGGTGGCGCTTGCCGCCTCAAGCCTGATGATCTGCATCACCTACGGGCTCATCTACAGCTACGGCGTCTTTTTCAAGCCGATAAGCGCCCATTTCGGCTGGGACAGGGCTTCCGTATCCATGGTCTACTCGCTTTCCGTCATCATCCGCGGGGCGGCGGGTATCGGCACCGGCTGGCTTGCCGACCGCCACGGGGCAAGAAAGATAGTCGCCATCTGCGGCATTCTTATGGGCGCCGGCTACCTTCTTTCCAGCACGATTGATAACCTCTGGCAGTTCTTCCTGAGCTATGCCGTCCTTGAAGCCATCGGCATGAGCGCCATCTTCGGCGTCGGCATGGCAGAGGCTTCCCGCTGGTTTACGGTAAAGCGCGGGCTTGCCCTCGGGATTGCCGCCTCCGGCTCGGGGCTGGGGACATTTATCATCGTCCCGCTTGCCGAAAGGCTTGTCAACGCCCTTGGCTGGTCAAAGACGTTCTTTGCCATCGGTATAGCCACAGGCGTGATCATCACCGGATGTGCCCTTTTCCTGCGCCGGCCACCTTCTACCGGCCCGGTAGCCGGCAATACAAAGGTCGAAGGGGGAACCACGTTTGGCGAAGCGCTGCGGGACATGCGCCTCTACCTCATCATGGTCTCTTTCCTGCTCTTTTTCTTCGGGACACAGATCGTGATCGTGCATCTCGTCAACCACGCCACCGATATCGGCATTGACCCGCTCATCGCGGCGACATTCGTGAGCATCATCGGGCTTTCCAGCATCGGCAGCCGCCTCGTCATGGGAGCGATCACGGAAAGGATCGGCATCCACCGGGCACTCCTCACCATGTGCCTCTTTCTCCTTGGTTCGTTCGTGCTGCTCCTTTTTATCCGCTCAAGCTGGGCTTTCTACCTCTTTGCGGTACTTTTCGGTATCCCCTACGGCGGCGAGGTGACCCAGATACCGCTTGCCATCTCCCGCTACTTCGGCACGCGGGCGATGGGCACGCTCATGGGACTCACCCTCTTCATCACCGGGCTTGGCGGTGCCTGCGGCGCCTGGCTTGCTGGCAAGATCTTTGACCTCACCGATAGCTACACCTGGGCATTCATCACAGGGGCAATCGCCGCCATCGGCTCGGCAGCCACGGTCTGGCTCCTGCAGAGGCAGGATAAGAAAGGACAACAGCCCGGCGGATACCTTCCGTGAGAAGACGTCCCGGGTATAAGCTGGGCTACCTGCGGTATTTCTTCACGAAGCGCGACATGCGCTCCAGGGCTTCTTCTATTTCCGCAAGCGAGGTGGCGTAACAGCAGCGCACGTAGCCCTCACCGCACTGTCCGAAGGCGGAACCGGGTACCACCGCCACCTTTTCCTCCATGAGGAGCTTCTCGGAAAACTCCTCCGAGCTCATGCCGGTAGCCCTGATGGACGGGAAGGCATAGAAGGCTCCCTTCGGCTCAAAGCAGGGCAGCCCGATCTCGTTAAGCCCCTTCACGATCACCTTGCGCCGACGGTCGTAATCCGCTACCATTGCCAGCACATCCGCTTCCCCATTTTTGAGGGCTTCAATGGCGGCGACCTGGGCGGGGGTGGGAGCACTCATGATGGTATACTGGTGGATCTTCGTCATCGCGGCGATGATCTCCTTCGGGGCAAGGGCATAGCCGATACGCCAGCCCGTCATCGCGTAGGCCTTGGAAAAGCCGCCGAGGAGGATGGTGAAGTCCCTGGCACCGGGAAGCGAAGCAAAGCAGGTATGCTCCACCCCGTAGGTAAGCCGGGCGTAGATCTCATCGGAGATGACGATAAGGTTACGGCGGCGGGCAAGCTCGGCGATGGCAAGGAGCTTTTCCCGCGGCATCACTGCGCCCGTCGGGTTTGCCGGGTAGCCGATGAGGATCGCCTTGGTGCGGGGGCTTACCCGCGCTTCAATATCCGCCGCATCGATCTCAAAGCCGTCTTCCTCGCGGGTGGGCACCTTGACCGGCTTACCCTCGGCAAGGACAACACATGAATCATAAGCCACATAGTGCGGGTCGGTCATGATGACCTCATCGCCGGGATTGACGATGGCACGCATGGCAAGGTCAAGTGCTTCGCTTACGCCCACCGTCATCAGTACTTCCCCGTAAGGGTCGTACTCCACGCCGTACTTTTCCCTGATATGCCGGGAAAGCAGCTCACGCAGCTCGGGCATGCCGTAGTTTGAGGTGTACATGGTGTAGCCCTTCTCCAGACTTTTCACCGCTGCCTCGCTGATGTGCCAAGGGGTGGCATAGTCCGGCTCGCCCACCCCGAGTGAAATCACCCCCTCCATCCCGGCAAGAAGATCAAAGAACTTGCGTATGCCCGAGGGCGAAAGGCGTCTGGCGCGCTCGGAGATCACCTGAGACAGCTTCGTCCGATTATTGGCATTGACAGGCATATCGCAACTGACCTCACTAAAGCACTACCGGCTGGCGTCGGGAAGTCTCGCCGCCGTCAAGGATTTCCCCGTCTTCCTTGTAGCGCTTGAGCACGAAATGGGTGACCGTGCCCTGCACTCCCTCAAGGTGGGAAAGGTTCTCGGAGACAAAATCGGCGATCTTGCGCTCCGTTTCCCCGCTCACGACGAGGAGCAGGTCATACGTCCCCGAGGCAAGGTACAGCGAGCGCACCTGGGGAAACTGGGCAATCCTCGTGGCGATGGCATCAAAGCCTGCCTCCGGCTCCGGCTTGACCTTGACCTCAATCAGCGCCCAGACCGCCCCGTCCGCCTCCACCTTTTCCCAGTTGATCACCGTCTTGTATCTCAGGATGATACGGTCTTTCTCCGCCTGGCGGATGACCTTGACGACCTCATCCTGGGACAGTCCGGTCATGGTGGCAATCTGCGCCGGGGTTACCCGCGCATCGCCTTCCAGAATTTTCAGAATATCCTTAAGCATACTTCCCCAACTTCCCCCGAGTACGGTTATAATCAGGATAACATCTTGAGGGAAACAAATTCAAGTGCCGCGGTGGACTGAGGCAGATGAAGCAATCAACAACAAGCGCAGCAAAGCCAGCAGTCGGGGCAGAAAAGATTCCTAGATACCCTTTAGAGCGGGCTTGTTCCTGTGCCAGTCCGTCGCCTGCTCATAGGCAAAAGCGATGCGCAGCAGCGTCTCCTCGCTGAAGGGCTTGCCGATAATCTGCATGCCAACGGGAAGCCCCTCCGCAAAGCCCGCCGGGACCGAGATACCCGGCAGCCCGGCGATGTTCACCGGAAGCGTGCAGACATCGCTCAAATACATGGCAAGCGGGTCAGCCGTTTTTTCGCCGATTCTGAACGGAACGGTGGGCGAGGTTGGGGTGACCAGGGCATCGTAGCGGGAAAAGACTTCGTCAAATTCGCGGCGGATGATGGTACGCACTTTCTGGGCCTTCAGGTACCATGCATCATAGTAACCGGCGGAAAGCGCGTATGTTCCCAGCATGATGCGCCGCTTGACCTCGGCGCCGAACCCGGTCCCGCGCGTCTTTTCCATGCTCTCCCACATGCTCTCGCCGGGATAGGAATAGCCGTATTTCACCCCGTCATAGCGCGCAAGGTTGGCGGATGCCTCGCTGGGGGCGATGATATAATAGACGGCAAGGGCATAAGGGGTGTGAGGCAGCGAAACCTCTTCAAGGATAGCCCCGAGCTCCTCAAGCCTTTTCAGGGCGGTTTTCATCACCTCGGCCACCGCCGGCTGCATCCCCTCAACGTAGTATTCCTTCGGCACACCAAGTTTCATCCCCTTGATATCCGGCTTCAGGGCCCGCGTGTAGTCCGGCACCGGCTCCGGCACCGAGGTGGAATCGCGCGGGTCGTAACCGGAAATGGCGTTCAGGAGGATGGCACAGTCGGTCACGTCATGCGTGATGGGGCCGATCTGGTCAAGCGATGAGGCAAACGCCACCAGCCCGTAGCGGCTCACCCGCCCGTAGGTCGGTTTCAAGCCCACGACGCTGCAGAAGCCCGCCGGCTGCCTGATACTTCCGCCCGTGTCCGAGCCGAGCGAGCCGGCACACTCTGCCGCCGCCACCGCCACCGCCGAGCCCCCGCTTGAGCCACCCGGCACCCGGGCCACGTCCCAGGGGTTGCGGGTAACAAAGAAGGCGGAGTTCTCCGTAGACGAGCCCATGGCAAACTCGTCCATGTTTGTCTTGCCCAGCATCACCGCACCGAGGGCATTAAGCTTTTCCATGACCGTGGCATCATAGGGGGGAACGAAGTTCTCGAGCATGCGTGAAGAACACGTCGTCCTCACGCCCTTCGTGCAGATAACATCCTTGATGGCAAGGGGGACACCGGTAAGCGGGGTAATCTTACCCTGCGCAATGGACTCATCCGCGCGGCGCGCCTGCTGTAAGGCGGCTTCGTCCGTCACGGTAACAAAGGCCTTGAGCTTTGGCTCAAGGGTGTGGATGCGCTCAAGATAAGCCTGCGTCAGTTCAACAGAAGAAGCGGTCTTTTCCCGCAACAGCCGGTGTGCCTCGTGAATCGTCAACCGGTCCAAATCCGCAGTCAAGTCTGCCTCCTTAACTAGGTAGTCCTACCCACCGGGATGATATAGAGCGGTGCCTCGTTATCCGGAAGCCCCAGCACTTCCTTCACTTTATCATCCTCAAAGGCACCCACGGGCACGGCGGCAAGCCCAAGCGCCGTTACCTCAAGCAGGACGTTCTGCGCCGCGTGTCCCGCCTCCATATGTACATAGCGGATGCCCCTTTCCCCGTACTTCACCGTTGTCCGCTCGTAGACGGCGGCAATGACGATGTCAACCGCCCCCATCCTCACCGACCCCTGTCCGAGGGCAGCCTGCGCAAGCGATGTCCTCAGGTCGCCAGCGCGCATCTTCACAAGTGCGTGGTTCCCCGGCACATAGCGGTAAACACCGGCGGTAATACCCTCCACGTTCCCGGCGACAAGATAGACCTCAAGTGGGTAGAGCGCCCCGGCGGAAGGTGCGGTGCGCTTGCCCGTTTCATCGGTAATCCCCTGCGCCGCCCATAAGATCTGCCCGACTTCAGAAAGCCCGAGCGACGTCGCGGGGAACTCCCTGACCGATCGCCGTAGGGCAAGGGCTTTTTCCAGCGAAAAGTCGCCGTCAAGCGACGGCGCCGGCAGCGTGATTACCTCGCCGGAAGCCCCCGCCGGCGGTGTCTTTCCCCCGCCCGCACACCCGTAGGCGAGAAGAAGCGGCACCACCAACACTGAACCCAGCAATAGCCTCACCATGCCCATAACACCACCCTCCCGCTCATCGATTGCGCTTGAGAAGACCGGCAAACTCATCAGCATCACGCAGGCTTGCCATTACTGCATAGCCGTCAAGCGTCGGGATATAGACAACACTCTTCTTATCTGTAATAAAGAGGAGAGCCTTTTCCCTGTTTGCCAGGCGGAACCAGCCGGCACTTAAGCCGGGGAGGGCGGCACCGTTGGTACGCCATTTCGGCAGGTAGTCCTTCTCCAGCTCGAGATTGACCACCTTCACCCCGGCAGCATCAATCCTTTCCTTGGGAATAAAACGGCTGTACAGCCCGGGGCCGATTTTCAACCCCGCCCCGGTGAGGACAAAGGTGGTATGCTTTGCCTGATAGCCGAGCATGGCGAAGATCACGGCAACCCCGATGATGATAACGCCGATAACAAAGCCCGTCCCCCACAGGAAAGCCGCAACTCCCGGGCCCGCCGGAACAATGCCAAAAACCCTGTCCATCCTCACCGTGACCTCCTGAGATGGCTATTCCAGCACCGCGCGTACCCTGAAGTAATCATCTTCACGGCGCGGGGCATTCGCCAGAACGTCTTCTCTGGGGAGAGATGGCATGACCACGTCATCGCGCATGACATTGAGCAGGCTCACCGACTGTGCCGTCGGGGGGACTCCCTCGGTATCCACCTGCTGGAGCACCTGAAAATGCTCAAGCAACTTGGAAAGCTGCCCGGCATACCTGTCAATCTCTTCATCGGTGAGTGCCACACGGCAAAGCCGTGCGATGTGAAGGACCTCTTCCCGGCTGAGTTTCATAATTGCCCCTGCCTGGTAATAACGGTTTCTGTTAATTATAGCACTCACCGCGAAGTAGCAGCAATCGGCAAAATGGCAACCGATAGATATTAACAGGCACAGCACAGCAAACGGGGTTCGCACCGGGCCCCACAAACGCGGTATAATTAAAATAGACAACTGTAATGCCAGATTGAAAAATCCAGCGGGAGGTGAATGAGGCAGGTATGGCGGAGCGGGTAATGATATTTATCGACGGCAGTAACCTCTACCATTCTTTGAAAAACCATTTCGGGCGCACCGACCTTGATATCGGGAAGTTCTGCCGCAAGCTGCTCGGGCGGCGGCACCTTGTCAGGATTTATTACTACAACGCCAGAGTGGGACAGCGGCAGGAACCCGACCTTTACCGCCAGCAGCAGGCATTTTTCGACAGCATCAAAGCGATCCCCTACACCGAGCTGCGGCTGGGACGGCTGGTCTACACGCCGCAGTGGCCAAATGTCCCGCCCTATGAGAAGGGCACCGATGTCCAGCTTGCCACCGACATGCTCGTACACTCCTTCAAGAACAACTACGACGTTGCGGTGCTCGTTGCCGGGGACAACGATTTTGCCGGGGCACTCCAGGCAATCAAGGAAAATGGCAAGCACGTTGAGGTCGTCCTTTTCGGCAAGAAAGACTCTTCCCGGCAGCTCAGGGATGTTGCGGACAAAGTCATCACCGTTAACGCTCGGATGCTCCGCGAGTGCTGGAAGCAGCCGGGTTAACCGAAGGGACATGACCGAAAGGAGACGCCTGCCCCGCAGGTACGGGCACGGTGGCGGGGGCTTCCCCGAAGAGGGGGCCATTATCAAGGACTGGGGAGGGCGGCTGCCCGTGGCGCTCGTTTACCCCAACTCCTACTACGTCGGCATGTCCAACCTGGGAATTCACACCATCTACCGCCTGCTCAATGCACAGCCGAGGATTGCCTGCGAGCGGGTCTTCCTCGATACCACTCTGAAGAAGATACCGGTCTCCGTTGAGTCGGGCCGACCGCTTGACCAGTTTGCCGTAATCGCCTTTTCCATCTCCTACGAGCTCGACTGCTTCAACGTGGTACGGATACTTAAAAACGCCGGCATCCCCCTTTTCTCTGCCGACCGGGATGAAAGCCATCCCCTTGTCATCGCCGGCGGTGCCTGCGTCACCGCAAACCCCGCCCCCGTTGCCCCGTTCTTTGACGCCCTTGCCATCGGTGAGGCAGAGGCAATCCTGCCCGCCCTCACCGGGGTGCTTCTTGAAGACATCCATGAAAGGCGGCATGGACTCCTCAGGCGCCTCAGCGGGCTAACCGGGCTTTACGTTCCGGCCTTCCCGCAGCCGAAGGTGAGGCGCGCCGTGGCGCGCGACCTTGAACCGTCCCCCTCCAGTTCCGCCGTGATCACCACCGCCACCGAACTCGGTGATCTCTTCCTTATCGAGGCAGAAAGGGGCTGTCCCCGCGCCTGCCGTTTCTGCATGGTAAGCACCGCCTTTTCCCCCATGCGCTGGAGGACCGCCAAAAACATCCTCAAACAGGCACAGGAGGGGATGGCATACCGCCGCCGCATCGGGCTGGTGGGGCCGGCGGTGACCGACCATCCCGAAATTGAGGAGATACTTGAGGGGCTGATCGGGCTCAACGCGGAAATATCCCTGAGCTCGCTGCGGCTGGACCGGCTTTCCGAAAAGACGCTCGACGCCCTGGAGAAAGGAAACGCCAAGACGATCACCCTCGCCCCGGAAGCCGGCACGGAACGCCTGAGGCTTCTCATCAACAAGACGATCACCGACGACGACATCCTCACCGCCATCGACATCATCGCCCGCTGCCCGTTCCATTCCCTCAAGCTCTACTTCATCATCGGGCTACCCACCGAGACCGAAGAAGACGTCCAGGGCATCGTCCGCCTTACCCTCCGTATCAAGGAAAGGCTGGAAAGACACGGAAGCGGCATACGCATTACCCTCAACGCGGCACCGTTCGTGCCCAAGGCGGGGACGCCGTTCCAGTGGCTTCCGATGGCAGATACCACCACCCTCAACCACCACCTCGGTATCCTCAGGAAAAGCCTCCCCGNCAGAGGCATCCGGATAAACGAGGAAAGCCCCGCCTGGAGCCAGGTGCAGGCAGCTCTTTCAAGAGGTGATGAGAAACTTGCCACCGCCCTGGCAGAGACGGAAGAAATGACGCTTGCCGCCTGGCACCGGACAGCGGCCAGACACCAGTTGGATGTTGAATATTACTCCAATAAAATGTGGGACCCGGCATCCAGGTTACCCTGGGACTTTATTGACTCCGGGACACCTAAAGAAAGGCTGCGGAAAGAACTCGGGGAAGCGCTTGGTATCGGTTACTGACCGAGCAGCTCCGTGACCACCTGATTGACAAGATTGCCGTCTGCCCTGCCCTTGACCTTGGGCATGAGCTCCTTCATCACCTTACCCTTGTCGGCAGGACCTTTTGCCCCCACGGCGGCAATGACCTCACGGGCGGCGGCAACAACCTCTTCACGGCCCATCTGCCGTGGAAGATATGCCTGAAGGATGGCAAGCTCCCCTTCTTCCTTGGCAACAAGGTCGGCGCGGTTACCCTTTTTGAAAGCCTCAATACTTTCCTGATGACGCTTGATTTCCTTGGAAATCACGGCGATGATATCGGCATCGGTCAGGGGGGACTGCTTGGCGATTTCGGCATTGTTGAGCGAGGAAAGAAGCATCCGCAGGGTATCCCGCCTGAGAGTATCACCGCCACGCATCGCCTGCTTGAGATCATCGGAGATCTTCTGCTTCAACGTTGGCTGGGTATCCATGTATGACCGGCTCCCTTCCGGCACCGGGGCAGGTCTAGCGTGAACCGGCGCGCTTGAACATACGGCTGCTACGGGCAGAACTGCGTTTCTTGGCCGCCTTCTTCCGCTTGCGCTTGACACTCGGCTTCTCGTAGTGTTCGCGGCGCCTCAGTTCGGCAAGAATACCATCCTGCTGGACTTTGCGGTTAAACCTTTTCAGTAGGCTTTCAAAGCTCTCATCCGGTCCGGCAACGACATCAGACAACGAATATCACTTCCCTTCCGCGTTACCCGGGCTGGCTTCTCCCACGTCACCCCGGGAATAAAAAGCACATTTATTATTTTAGATGGAACCGAGACCGACTGTCAAGAAAAGAGCAAGACAGCTCTCCCCACCCGTATGCCTTCTCCCCCGGGGGAGATAGCCCAACCGCACGCCATTTCCGAT
>JAOAEN010000079.1 GCA_026416775.1 Dehalococcoidales bacterium | reverse complement strand
CAGTAACAGAGGTAGGTTAAGTTTCTTTTTCACCTTTCACCTCCTTGTTTAAGATATGGGGCTATTTACTGTTGGGGGTTAAACCATGCTATTTTTTCAAATAACCGGTAAAGGTAGGCACCCACCTGCTCAAGAGCGGTATTACGTTTATCCCCAGCCGCCTTCCATTTATCAAATTGTTCCTTGGTCCAGATATCACTGTTCTGGGGCAGGCTCGCCAACACCAACCTGTATGCCGCCTCCTCATTGTAATAGGTGTTAAAGGCTGCCTGGGTGTCCGCATCACCTATGCCTGCCACCAGCATCCCCAGTCTCGCAAGGAAAACGTCATCACTCTGCCCGATGATATTGCCGTAGTAATAGTAGCTGGACCACAGAAGGTAGGCGGATATCGTCGTAAGTTCTTTGAGCAATACGCTGTTGTCGGCCGCTTTTGCCGATAGTGTGGCAAGTTGCGCTTTTGTGGTGTCAAGTTCGGCCTGAACGTTGCTCAACCGTGCTTTTGTGCTGTCAAGTTCAGTCTTGATGGTGTTTAATTGTGCCTGAAGAGCGTCATAGGTCTCCTTGTCTACGCCGCCGGAAGAACATCCAGCGAGCAATACTGCCGGGGATACCATCACCATGATGAGGAAGATCATGACAATCTTCTGCATAGAATATACCCCCTTCTAGCCTTCTAAAATGTTAATACCGCGTTAAAAAACCAATAATAAATATTTTAACAAAATGATTTTATGAAGTAAATAGTTTTTTGTGTGGGATGGGGCGGTGGGGACAGGCTTTACCGCTCTTCACTTCCCCGCACGGGATTGATGCGCCATGAGCGTGCCCGGGTGCAAACGGGGACTTGCAGCGGTTACTGTTTACGCTACCGAAGGGAAAAGTGCTAAAATATCACGAAACGACTGCTTGAGGAGAGTGAGCCATGTCCAAGTATGGTAAATACATCGTTACCGAGCTCAAGGAGCCGGAAGAGAGGAAGAAACTTGCCCCGGTCTACAATACCTATGCCCGGCGCATTCTCTGGATGGACAAGGACGTCGTCCCGGGGGCGTTCAACATGAACACTTCGTGGTACCTCAAAGCTGCCCGGACGATTGACGATAAGCCCCATACCCATGATGCCGACGAGATCATTGGCTTTTTCAGCTGCGATGCCCAGAAGCCCTATGACCTCGGTGGCGAAATCGAGATCTGGCTTGAGGATGAACAGCACATCATCACGAGGTCCTGCATGATCTTCGTCCCGGCGGGTCTCACGCACTGCCCGCTCGTCCTGAGGCGCGTTGACCGGCCGATCTTTCATTTCACCGTGGTCGTCGCTGGCCAGTACGTAAAGAAAGAGCAGGAAAAGTAGGGGAGGTCGGGAAAGGGGGCATTGACAGTCCCCGCTTCCGGTCCCGATAATAGTCTGGTCTTGCGGTTTCCGAAGGACAGAGTAAAAGCAGAGGAGAGTTTCTTATGGTGACAGGCAATGGGAGCGTTTCCGGCAGGGTCCGCCTTGAGGTGGTGAACCCGAGGGGAGTGATTGAGGCGAAAAGGGTTTACCCCCTTGCCCCGAGGCTTACCGACCTTGCAGGCAAAAGGATCGGGCTTTACTGGAACAACAAGCCTGGCATGGACAATTTCTATCCCGTCTTCACGGAGCTTCTCAAGAAGAAGTCCCCCACCGCCACGACGACCGTGCTGCGGGGGGCTTTTCTCATCACCGACGAGGATGCCCGCTCCTGGCTCCCTCAGATAGACGCCTTTGTCTACGGGGTGGGAGACTGAGGGTCGTGCACGTTTGTCGGCGTTGCCGGCACGGTAAAACTGGAAAAAATGGGCAAGCCCGGGGTCTTTATCAACTGCACCACCTTTGATGACGATGCAAAATCGGCATCACAGGACAACGGCATGCCTGCTGTACGGCGTGTGCGGATCAGCTCACAGGACTTCTACAAGCTGCGGGGGAAGGTGGAGACCATCCGCCCGCTCGTGGAGTCGGTCTTCGACGAACTGGTGAGCGCCCTCACCCGCCCGTTGACACCTGAAGAGGCGGATCCTCCGCAGGCCAAGGGGGACGAGGACGGTCCATCACGTCTCACCTATGCTGCCGATAATTATTCCGGGGCGATTGAAGCATTCAACCAGGACTACCTTGACCGCCGCTGGGGGGACGGGCTTCCCCTCGTCCCGCCCACCCCGGAAAGCGTGAAGTGGATGCTTTCCGGCACGACCCGCAAGCCCGATGAGGTCATCGGCAAGATCAGCCCCAAGGATGGCGTCGCCACGGTGGAGAAGATCGCCATCAACGCGGTGATGGCGGGAGCCAGGCCGGAGTACCTGCCCGTCATCATCACCGCCATGGAGATACTGGCGGACCCGCGCTTTGACGACCTGCACGTGCTGGCATCCGCGGGCTCGTTCAACATGCTCATCATCGTCAGCGGGGCGATGGCGAGAGAGCTCGGCATGAACGGTGGCATTGGTTTTCTCGGGCATGGCTTCCGTGCCAATAACTCAATCGGTCGGGCGGTGCGCCTCGCTACGCTCAATATCGGGCGCACCTGGCCTGCGGTAAACGATATGGCACTCATCGGGCGCACGCCGGCCCACACCTTCTTCACCTTTTGCGAGAATGTTGATGCCAGCCCGTGGCTGCCGTATCATGTCCGGCAGGGTTTTAAAGCCGAGGATAGCTGTGTGACGGTGGCCTCGGTGCACGGGACATCGCCCCTTCAGCACTTCTACGGCGGGATGATCGGCACGTGGACAGCCCCCGAGATCCTTGAAAGGATGGTTGACGACATCCGGCGCCGCGGCAGGTTCGGTTACCGGGAATGGGGTTTCAAGGGGATGGGGGCAATCCCCGGCTCGGGGGGAGGTGCCCACCGGCACTACATCGTTATTTTCCCAGAGCTTGCCAGCGAGCTGAAGAAAATGGGGTTTGACCAGGAGAAGCTCGCCCGTGAGATCTACGAGCGCACGCGCGTCCCTTACGATGAGCTGACCGAAATGGAAAAGAAGAATATCATGACGGCGCTTGAGATCGGCGTTATCCCGGCGGGCCGCCGCGCGGTGTTTGTCGAAGCGATGAGACCGGGAGGTATGGTGCCAGTGCTGGTAGAGCCGGACGACCTGCATTTCTTTGTTGCTGGCGGGGCACCGGGGTGTGCCTTTTCCTTTGATTACTACCGTGTGCCGCCTTACACCGAGACCGCCATCCTCACGAAGAAAATTACCGGCGCCACGCTTACCAGGGCCGGGCGCTAGGAAGTAAGCCTGAGGGACGGAAATGAACGAATGGGATGCCATCATTATCGGCGGAGGACCGGCGGGGCTGACCGCGGGGCTTTACCTCTGCCGTGGGAAATTCCGCACGCTTCTTATTGAAAAGGGAAGTGTCGGCGGCTACATCATGAACGTGGAGCTCATTGAGAACTACCCCGGCTTCCCCGACGGCATCCCCGGGGCGGAGCTTGGCATGCAGATGAAGGAGCAGGCGCTCCGCTACGGGCTTGAAGTGGAACGTGCTGAGGCGATTGCGGTGCAGGCTTCGGCTTCCCGCAAGGTGGTGACCAGCGCCAGCGGCAGTACCTATGCGTGTAAGGCCCTCATTATTGCCGGTGGTTCTCGCCCCAGAAAGCTCGGCGTGCCGGGTGAAGAGAGGTTCTGGGGGAGCGGCGTCATCACCTGTGCCTTCTGCGATGGCGGGCTTTTCACGGACAGGGTGATTGCCGTCTGCGGCGGGGGTGACAGCGGCATTACCGAGGCGCTCTATATGGCTAACCTTGCTTCCCGGGTAATCGTCATTGAGGCAAAGCCGTCCCTCACGGCGACGGCGGTCCTTCAGGAAAGGGCGAGGGCAAACCCGAAGATAGAGATCCGCTGCTCGACGAGGGTGACGGCAATACTGGGGGACGGTCGGGTAACGGGAATTGAGGTCAGCGGTGAAAGTGGCGGGAAGGAGGTGTTGCCGGTGGACGGGGTGCTTGTCCACGTCGGTCTTGAGCCCAATACCGGATATCTTGCCGGAAGCGTCCCGCTTGATGAAGGCGGGCAGGTGCAGGTCAACACTTGGCTGGAAACGCCGGTTCCCGGTGTGTTTGCCGCCGGCGATATCCGCAGCGGCTCCCCACGACAGGTGAGTGCCGCCGTGGGGGATGGTGCCATTGCCGCCATTTCCGCCCAGCGCTTTCTCCAGAGATTGACATAAATTTGTCTCTCGTCTTCTCGCTTACTACCGGTGCCGCATGGAAGATGTCTATTTCCACAGGGAGATTACCTTTCGTCTTGGCGGGGTGGTGCTCAGGCTGGCGACCTCGCAGGAGCTCTTCAGCAGCTATGACGTGGACACCGGCACCAGGTTCCTGCTCCATACCATCGCCGGAGGGGGGTATCGTCCCCGTCGTATCCTTGACCTCGGCTGTGGCTACGGCGCCATCGGGCTTGCGCTGAAAAGGCTCCATCCGGAAAGCGCCGTCCACATGGTGGACCGGGACGCGCTGGCGGTGGCTTATTCCCGGAAGAATGCCGGGCTTAACGGGATTGAAGGCGTTGCCATCTACGGCAGCCTCGGCTACGACGATGTGACCGAAGGTGATTTTGACCTCATTGCCATGAACGTGCCGGGAAAGGCGGGCATGGCGGTAACGAGGCACCTCCTTGAGGAGGCCGGTTGTTACCTTGCGCCGGGCGGGGTTGTGGCGATCGTCGTGGTGAAGGCGCTTGAAGATGCGGTCAGCGGCATTCTGGGAAGCATTCGTGATGTTACGGTAACCCTCAAGCGGCACCGCCCGTCGCATACCGTCTTTCACTACCGGTTCGGTTTACCCCGTCCCCGCCCCGCCGAAAGCGCCTTCGGGCGCGGGATCTACCACCGCGGTACGGTCAGGCTGGAGTCGGGGGGCTTTGAGGCTGAACTGGTCACGGCGCAGGGGCTTCCCGAGTTTGATTCGCTCGGCTACGGCACCCGGCTGGTCATCCGCAATCTGGAAAAGCTCAAGGCTGAAGCAGTGCGGCGCGCGGTGGTCTTCAGTCCCGGTCAGGGGCATACCGCGGTGGCGGTCTGGAAGGTGCTCAGGCCCGAAAGAATCGAGCTTGTGGGGCGTGACCTGCTTGCCCTGCGCTATGCGCACCTCAACCTCACCCGCAACGGATGCCCCGCGGAGGAAATTGAGACCCGTCATCAGGTGGGGGCTGGCGGGGGACAGGATGCCGGGCTGTTCATCGGCACCCTTGAGGAAGGCAGCGCCGCGGCCTTGGCGGCCCTGTGCGAAGCAGAGGCAAGGCTTTTGCCCGGAGGTACGGCGGTGCTTGCCGCTCCTTCCACCGTGATCACGCGGGCCATTAGCGCGGTCAGGACGGAAGGGAAGCTGCGCATCATCTCAAGGGAACGCCTGCACGGGGCAAGCTCGCTTGTGCTGGAGAAAATGCTATAATCTGTGATAGCCACAGTATTTTCTCGCGGAGGTGGGAAGATGCAGGTTTTCATCATTTCCGGCAGCCGTAACCGGGAGGGACAGACCGCCCGTGCCATCGGGGCGATTGCCGGTGGTATCAGCCGGGCCGGAGGGAGCAGCGAGGTGGTCTTCCTTCCCGAGCTTAAACTTGAGCGCTGCCGTCAGTGCGATCCCGATGGCTGGGGCCTCTGCCTCCGGGAAGGGCGCTGCATCATTGATGATGACTTTGCCACTCTTTCGGCAAAGGTGAGGTCCGCCGATGTCCTTGTCTTCGCCACACCGGTATATTTCGGCGATCTTGCCGAAAGCATGCGCACATTCCTTGACCGGCTGCGCCGCACCCGCTTCATGCGGCCGGGAATGCCTCCACCCGGGGCTTTCCCGACTTCGGGGGGTACGCCTGCCGTGGGGCTCTGCTATGCCGGCGGCAGCGGTAACGGCACCGTCTCCTGCTGTGCAAGCCTTGAGAGGATACTGCAGAGCTGCGGTTTTGACGTGGTGGACATGATCCCGGTGCGCCGCCAGAACCTCGAGGTGAAGCTCCCCATGCTTGAAGCCGTGGGCAGGTGGCTGGTGAGTAAACCGACATCGGGGCCGCCCTTTGTGCCTCCGCCACGCTAGGGAAAGGGTGAGTTTCTTCCGAATATACGGCGATGATTCCTGTAAGGCTCAAGCTGCACAACTTCATGTGCTACCGGGATGAGGTGCTGGACTTTTCCGGTATCCACCTTGCCTGTATCTGCGGTGATAATGGCAGTGGCAAGTCATCTCTCATTGATGCGATGACATGGGCGCTGTGGGGCAGGACGAGGCGGAGAAGCAAGGGTACCAGCGATGATGACCTGATCTATGCTTCCCCGCTGGCTACGGAGATGATGGTGGAGTTTGATTTTCTTGCCGGGGGCCAGCTCTACCGGGGAATCCGCCGGCACACCCGTGCGAAGAAAAGCACGAGTGCGGGACAGT
>JAOAEN010000078.1 GCA_026416775.1 Dehalococcoidales bacterium | reverse complement strand
AGATGTGTATAAGAGACAGAGATGGCAGCGACGGTGCCGGGATACTGCGTGTTTTCAGAAAGCTGCCGGTGAAGTAGCCGCCGGCAAAGACGACGGCAACCACCGCAATGATGATGGCAATCCTGGCGGAGCGGTCAATCTTTGGCATGAACCGAATCTCCTTCTACCGGCCCTGAGGGGTGGGGCTTACCGGCACTGCGGGGTCAAGTAAACCTATAAGCCGAGTTCTGTACCCTTCCCGAAGGAAGGGCGGTGACCATCTATCTAGCCCTCCTGTTGCCAGAAGGGTCAAGCGACCAACCCGGGGGACGGGCCGGGCGTCCCTTTGCCCCCTTATTTGGTCTTGCTCCGGATGGGGTTTGCCCAGCCGGCCGGTCACCCGACCGCTGGTGAGCTCTTACCTCACCATTTCACCCTTACCGCGGTAAACCGGGCGGTGTAGTTTCTGTGGCACTTTCCGTAGGGTCACCCCTCCTGGGTGTTACCCAGCATCCTGCCCGGCGGAGCTCGGACTTTCCTCCCCATCACAGGGATGGAGCGGTCACCCGGTTTACTTGACCCGATTATAGTGTAGTGGAGAGCCCGCGTGGCGTCAACAGATTGCACGGTTTTTGCTTGCATCTGGCCGATTTCCTGTGCCCATCCCCTTAATCCCCTTCTCA
This sequence comes from Dehalococcoidales bacterium, assembly GCA_026416775.1. GTDB lineage: Bacteria > Chloroflexota > Dehalococcoidia > Dehalococcoidales > RBG-16-60-22 > JAOAEN01. The sequence goes on along the minus strand of JAOAEN010000078.1, from coordinate 5,752 downwards.
CGCAGGAATATCGACGAGATTGGCAGAGTCGGTTAATGTGAGAAGGGGAAAAATAGGAGAGAGGGTGTCTGCCCTTGACTCCACACGGCAGACTCGTTAATTAGCTATGTGGGGGGTGGATATGGAGAATGGCTTCGCCCCCTCTATTATTACTCCACTTCAATTTTTGATGGTCAAACCCGTTTGCAAAGGGGAAGATTTTTTAAGGGTGGGTTTTGCTCCTCCTTTACTCCCGTCATCCAGGATTGGTAGATTCGGCTGAGTGGTGACGGGGCAGGTCAGATGGAAGGGCAAAATCCGCTTTCTCCGCCCTTGCCTCCCTTGCACTTCCCGCAGGGGGCTAGCCGGCGTCAAGCGCCCGGTTGGCCAGTCTGTCTGCCTCGTCATTCTCCGCGCGGGGCACGTGTTCTAGGGAAAAGCTTTCCAGCACGCCGGTGAGCCTGACCACTTCCTGATAGAGGTCGCGGAGGGCGGTGTTCCTGACCTTATAGCGGCCGTTTATCTGGTTGACGATGAGCTCGGAATCGGAGCGGATGACCACGCCGCGGGCACCGCGCCGTATTGCCTCGTCCAGTGCGGTGATGATTGCCTGATATTCCGCCTGGTTGTTCGTTGTGGGTTCAAGACGGCGCGCGATGGTGGTGATGATGTTACCGTCTTCATCGCGGATGATCACCCCGATGGCTGCCGGTCCCGGGTTGCCGCGGGCGGCACCATCAACGTTGATGATGAGCCTTTTCGTCTTCAAGTTTTCCTTAAGGGATGAAGAGGATGCGCCCGCAAGTACCGCACTGCGTGAGCTGCCCGCTGCGTGCCCTCTGAAGCAGGCTTGCTGAGAGTGCGATGCGGCAGGCGCTGCAGATACCCTGTTCCACCCTGACCACGGCGTTTTTCTTCTGCTGGCGCAGCCTTTCATAGAGGTCAAGGCAGTTGCCATCAAGCCGGGCGGCGATCTCTTTTCTTTTCGCTTTCAGCTCGGCAAGGGAGCTTTTCAGCCTCTCCACTTCCCCGTTGAGCCTTTTCTGCTCCTGCTGCCAGTCTTCTTCCAGCCTGCGGTATTCCTCGTTCAGGGTGGCCACTTCCTTTTCCACCTTTTCCACCGCTTCGATAAGCTCAAGCGCCCTGGTTTCGATCTGGTCGCGGCGGGACTTCATGATTTCAACTTCGCGCTGGAGGCTGGCAAGCTCCTTGGGGTTGGTGACCCTGCCGCCGTAGAGCTGCTTTTCCGAGGCGGCAATCCTGCTGCGCAGGTCATCCGCCTGCCATTCGGCATCGCGGCGCTCGCGGCCGACCCTGGCAAGTCTTTCCTTTGCATCGTCCAGCCGCTTCTGTGCCTCGTCGAGCACCTGCCTGTTGCCCAGCCTTGCCGTCCGGTCAAAGAGGGCACGTTCTTCCTGCTCGATCCGGCTATCCAGTTCCTGAAGCTGAAAGAGATCCCTTGGCAGTACCATCGCTCCCGGGGAGTATTCTATAACGCCCTGAAGGGAAATGGCAAACAGGCGACAGAAATGCCTGGCAAGTGATAGAACATATGTGCTAATATCATCTTTGCCCGATAGGGTATTAAATCTGGTTTGAGGCGAGGAGGCAACATGGGACTACTGGACCGGGCACTTAAGGCGGAAAGATGGGATCTGGCGGCCTGTGCACTTTTGCTGGCGCTGGCAGGGGCGCTGGACGGTTTCAGGGTGCGGTACGGGAGGCAGCATGGCAAGAAGGAAAAGCGCGCAAAGGGCTAGCCCGGCGGAGAACCGTTTTTATGCAAGGGTCCTTGATGAGGCGGAAAAGCTCGACCTTGCGGCGGCGGAAGGGGTGAACGGTATCGATGAGGAGATCGCCCTGCTCCGTGTCAAGATCAAGAGCATCCTGGAGAAAGACCCGGAGAACGTTAAACTCATCATCCAGTTGGCGAACACCATTGCCGGTCTCGTCAGGACGAAGTACAGCATGACGAAGGACCAGCGCCGGGGATTAAAGGAAGCCATCGGCAACGTCATCCGCGATATTGCCATCCCGCTCGGGGTCAATGTGGGCAGCGACCTGCTCAAGAAGAAGCTCGGCGGCACCTAGCAGGAGGTCCTCCGTGGCAGCGGTAAGGGCTATCAGCGAGCTGCGGCCGTACCAGAAAGAGGTGGCGGTCGCCATCCTTGACAGCGTCTTCGGGAAAAAGGGCCTCACCTTTTCCGTGGAGATTGCCCGTCAGGGCGGAAAAAACGAGCTTTCGGCACAGCTTGAGGTCCTGCTTCTCACCATCTTTATGGCGCAGCCGGGTAACATTGTCAAATGTGCTCCCACTTTTAGGCCCCAGGCACTCATCTCCATGATGCGCCTTAAAGACCGCCCGAATGATGCCGGCTTTGACGGGATATGGCAAGCGGAGCTCGGCTACATCGTGAGGCTGGGTAATGCCCGTGCCATCTTCCTTTCGGCGGATGGATCGGCAAACGTTGTCGGCAATACCGCCCACATCCTTCTTGAGGTTGATGAGGCCCAGGATGTCAGCCGGGAAAAGTATGCTAAGGAGTTCAGGCCCATGGGGGCAAGCACCAACGTCACCACCGTCCTTTACGGGACGACGTGGGACGATACCACCCTGCTTGAGGAGGTGAAGCAGACCAACCTTGAACTTGAGCGGCGGGACGGCATCCGGCGCCACTTCCGCTATGACTGGGAAGAGATCGCCAGGTACAGCCCGGACTACGGGACCTACGTGCTTGCGGAAAGGGAAAGGCTGGGCGAAAACCACCCGCTTTTCATGACGCAGTACCGCCTGCTTCCCGTGCACGGCGGCGGTAATTTCCTGAGCGTGCTCCAGAGACAGCAGCTTTGTGGGGAGCACAGCCGCAGGCATTCAGGCAGCCCGGGGGCGGTCTACGTGGCGGGGATCGACCTCGCCGGCGAGGAGGAAGATGCCGGGCGCTCTTCGGGCCGTGATGCCACCGTGGTCACGGTTGGGGAGCTCACCTTTCCCGGGGAAGAGCCCCCGTTACGGGAGCCGACGATCAAAATCGTGGAGCATTACTGCTGGGTGGGCAAAAAGCATCCCGAGCTTTACGGGCAGCTCGTGGACATCATCAGAAATATCTGGCAGTGCCGACGTGTAGTGGTGGACGCCACGGGCATCGGGGAGCCGGTGGCTTCGTTCCTGAAAAAGGCGCTGGGCGGGCGAGTGGTGCCCTTTCACTTCACCGCGCAGAGCAAAAGCACCCTCGGCTTCAACCTCCTTGCGGCAATAAACTCGGGCAGGCTCAAGATGTACCGCCCCGATGGCTCCGAAGAATACCGCGACTTCTTCCGCCAGATGGAGCTGGCAAAGGCGGTCTACCGCCCCAGCCAGACGATGAACTTCTACGTGGAGCCGTCGCAGGGGCACGACGACTTCCTCATGAGTCTGGCACTCCTCGTACAGGCAGCAGCCCTCTACGAGCCGAGACAGGCAAAAGGCACTGCCTAGTAGTAGAAGGCGGTGCGGCGCCCGACCCAGAAGCCCAGGAGGAAAATGATGATCCCCCCTGCCACAGCACCGGCATATATCGCCCAAGTGGGGAAGCGGAATGGTGGTGCAAGGTAGAATTCTCCCGATGTCGTCCAGATGTCCTGGGCTACCGTATCGCTGGCCTTGACCCTCCAGTAATAGGTTGCCTGGGTAGCCAGGTTCGGGATGTCCATCTCGGAGAGGGTGTAGGCGGACTGCGTGAGCCCCTTTTTCTCAAGGATGATGGAGCCGGGGGTAAAGTTCTTGTCCGTGGCAATCTGGAGCGTGTAGGTCACCGGAGGATTGGCGCTCACCACATCCGTCCAGTCAAAGTCCACAGGTAGCCTTTCCTTGGCGCCGATTTCCGGCGTGACCGGCGGTTTTGTCACCGAGGGCCTGGGTGTCGTTGCCGTCGGGGTGGTCGTGGTGGTGGTCGTGGGTGTGGTTGCGGTGGGGGTGGGGGTCGTTGCGACTACGGTGAAGCTCACCGCAACGGTGCTGGTGCCCGCGGTCACCGATATGCTGTGGACCCCCGCAGCGGCATTCTGCGGGATGGTCAGGACACTGTTAAACCCGCCCTGGGCATTCGTGATGGCATCGCCGGACTTGGGGGTGACGGTCTGGGTATCGAACTTGAAGGTGAGGGCGGTGCTTGCCGGGAAATGTGCCCCGCTCACGGTGACATCGGTGCCGGCAGTGCCGCTGGAGGGTGTGATGCTGACCTCCGGGCTCGCGGTAACAGTGAAGGTTGCCGAAGCCGAGGCCGTGCCGGCGGTGACGGGGATGGGATGTGCCCCCGCCGTAGCATTCTGCGGGATGGTGATCGTGGTAAGGAAAGTGCCGCTTGCCCGTGTGGAGGTGTCGCCGGACTTGGGGGTGATGGTCTGGGTATCGAACTTGAAGGTGAGGGCAGTGCTTGCCGGGAAGTTTGCCCCGCTCACGGTGACATCGGTGCCGGCGGTGCCGCTGGAAGGTGAGAGCGGGTCAAGGACGGCACTTGCGGTAACGGTGAAGGTTGCCTCGCGGGTGACGCTGCCCGCGGTCACGGAGATGGTATGGGAACCTGCACTTGCGGTGGAAGGTACGGTGATGACGCTGGAAAACGTACCGGTACTCGAGGTTGAGGAACTGCCGGACTTACGGCTTACGGTGCTGCCATCAAACTTGAAGGTGAGGCTGGAGCTTGCGGGAAAACTCGTGCCGTTGATGGTGACATCACTGCCGGCTGCCCCCGAACTGGGAGAAAGGGAAATGCTTGCGGATCCAGTGACGGTAAAGGTGGCCTTGGCGCGGATCGTGTTCATGTAGGTCTCATCGCCGGTATTGTTGTTATATCTTCTTAAGGTTACATAGACGTAGTAGGTGCCCTCGGTAACATCTTCGTCATCGGAACCATCGGTGAGGGCGGAGGGGACATGAAATGACGCCTCAAAGGAGCCGTCCGTGTCAATGGGGTCGGTGGATTCCGTCACCAGCTTGTAGGTGTCAACGTAGGCCGTCAGGGTCCTGCCCAAGCTGGTGCTGTCCTTGGCAAAGTAGATGACCGCGTAATAGTCATAGGTAGCGGTGGGAACGTAGTCATCAAAATTTTCGCCGGTCACCGTTACTGTTGCCCCGACGGCCCCCTGTGTCGGGCTGAGATCTATGTCGTTTTCGGCAAAGACCGGCAGTGCCGGAAACAGCATCAGCACCAGGGAAACAATAATCCCCAGTCCCAGTATCCTCATTATTGCCTTCTTCATGGTAGCCCCCCAGAAATTTTCTGCAAGTCAGCCGACTGAAAGCCCGCCTTTATATATAACGTTCGTAAAACCAGAAGGTTTGCCATGCTACTTTATCAGCCTCCTGCGGGCACCGCGCCGCGGGTTATAGGTGCCGGCAAAGTTATCAAGGATATCGCGGTTGATGAGCCAGGTATTATGGATCTTCTGCGCCGGAAGATCACCCTGCCGGCACAGCCGCTTTACCGTCTCCGGATGCACCCTGAGACGGCGGCTGGCTTCAATCACGGTGACGTAGTTCTCCAGCGCTGACATAACTTTTATTGTTTTGACAAAGCAATTGTATACCCGAAAAACCTGCCTGTCAATACATTTCGGGAAGAATTTTTTATTGTGCCCGGTTGTTTCCCTAGGCTTACCTCCTTCGTCCCCATCGGGAAGGCTGCTTTTGTCTGCATCTGGCTGATTTTCTGTGCTCACCCCCCTTAATCCCCCTCGGGTAATCTAGTTTTGTCTGCGATTGTTTGGTTTTTCATGCTCACCCCCGTTGTCCCCC
>JAOAEN010000077.1 GCA_026416775.1 Dehalococcoidales bacterium | reverse complement strand
GTATTATGTTCAACTCTTCAGCCTGTGCTATAATATTTAAAAACTACCTTTAGACTATGCACAAGGACGATAACCGGGCACAGGCGGCGGGGCTTTGCTACCGCCGTCTTGTCATCAAGTTCGGCACAAGCCTGCTCACCGGCGGGGCTGACCATCTTGACGAAGGAGTGATGTCCGACCTGGTAAGACAGGTCGCCGAGCTTCACAGGCAGGGGGCAGAAATCGTCATCGTCTCTTCGGGCGCCATTGCCGCCGGGCGCCATAAGCTTGCCCTCACCAGGCAGGTCAAGGGCATTCCCCTGAAACAGGTGATGGCATCGGTGGGGCAGAGCCGCCTCATGAACACCTACGAGAGGCTCTTCGCCGGACACGGCATCACCGTGGCGCAGGCACTCCTCACCAAGCGTGATATCGCCGCCCGTTCCGGCTACCTGAATGCACGCAACACGCTGCTTGCCCTGATGGAGCTCGGCGTGGTCACCATCGTCAACGAAAACGATGTCGTCTGCGTGGATGAAATCAAGGAAGCAAAGTTCGGTGATAACGATAACCTCTCGGCAATGGTTGCCAACCTCGTTGACGCCGACATGCTGATGATCCTCTCCGATATTGACGGACTTTACACCGCCGACCCCCACCTTGACCCGCAGGCAAAGCTCATTCCCCTCGTACCTAGAATCGATGCCAGCATCAGGCGCCTTGCGGCAAATACCGCAGGGAAACTCGGCACCGGCGGCATGATCACGAAGATACAGGCCGCCCAGGTCGCCACGGCTTCCGGCGTGCGTGTGGTCATCGCCAGAGGCAGGGAACCCGATATCATCATCCGTCTCGCCCGCGGTGAGGCCATCGGCACGCACTTCCTGCCGCAGGTAGACCATCTAGAAAGCCGCCAGCGCTGGATGCTTTCCGGGCTGAGCACCAGAGGAAAGCTCATCATTGACCGTGGGGCTGCCGATGCGATTATCAGGGACAACCGCAGCCTCCTTGCCGCCGGGGTGAAAATCGTTGAGGGCAAGTTCGGGCGCGGTGATATCGTGGCAATCCATGATACCGAGGGAAACTACCTAGGTTGCGGCATCAGCAACTACAGTTCGGGAGACCTCAACATCATCAAGGGTGCCCGGTCAAGCAGGATTGCAGGCCTGCTCGGTGCCGACTACGGACCGGAAGTGGTGCACCGAAATAATCTGGCACTAGTGGAAAGGGAGGATGCAAGTGCCAACAGGTAAGCTATACGACGCCATCACGGAAGAGTTCATCGCCAATGTCAGCTACCAGTTCCAGCACCAGGAAGAGCACCGCTGGTGGGGAGAGCTGACGCTCGTCGAGTACAGGCAGATCAAGGACGGCGGTGGCTACGTTATTGAGCTTGAGGACGGAAAGCGGAGCCGCTGCTCTTTAAAAAAGCGCGTCAACCGAGCGGTCACCAGCCTGCCACCGCGTTATGTCTATCACTTCAGCGGGACGGGGAAGTTTGAATAACCATGCCTTACCGCCACCGGTGGCGGGCTATTCCACACAGAAGCGGGTGAGGGGTAACAATGGAAAATCTTAGTCAAGCCATCGAAGGGTTGAAACTTAAGGCACGGCAGGCCAGGGCCGCCGCCCACAGACTTGCCTTTACCCCGACGGACACAAAAAACAAAGCCCTGCTCAACATTGCCGAAGGTCTTATCGCACACAGGGGTGAAATCCTTGCCGCCAACAGGAAGGACTACGATACCGCCAAAGCCGCCGGGATGAACGAGGCTATGCTTGACCGCCTTATGCTCGATGAGAAAAGACTCACCGGCATTGCCTCCGATACCAGAACGGTGGCATCGCTGCCCGACCCCGTCGGTGAAATCTTTGACATGCGCACCATGCCCAACGGGCTGATCATCGGCAAGAAGCGCGTGCCCATCGGGGTTATCGGGGCGATCTACGAGAGCCGTCCCAATGTCACGGTGGACATCGCCGCCCTCTGTCTCAAGAGCGGTAACGCCTGCATCCTGCGGGGAGGCAAGGAGACCATCAATTCCAACACCGTGCTCGTGCGTGTTATCCAGGAGGCCTGTGCCGGGGCTGGTATGCCCGACGGCTGTGTGCAGTTCGTGGACAACACCGACCATGCCCTTGTTGAAGCCATGCTCAGGATGAACGAATACATTGACCTGATGATACCGAGGGGTGGTGCCGGACTCATCAATATGGTGCGGGAGAAAGCCAGCATGGCGGTGGTGGCGGGAGGTATCGGCGTCTGCCATACCTATGTGGACAGGAGCGCCGACCTGAAAAAGGCGGTGGCCATCATCTACAATGCCAAGGTCCAGCGTCCCACGGTGTGCAACGCCCTTGACTGCGTGCTCGTGCACCGCGATGTTGCGGGAAGTTTCCTCCCCACCATGGCGGAAGAGCTCAATAAGGCTAGGGTGGAACTGCGCTGCGACGAGCGGGCAATGGCAATCCTCAGGGCCAACAGCTCACTGAGGCTCGTCCCGGCGGTGACGGAAGACTGGGGAAAGGAATTCCTTGCCCTCATCCTCGCCGTGAAGGTCGTGGACTCAATTGACGAGGCACTCGCCCACATTGAAAAATACGGCTCGGGGCATTCCGAAGCCATCATCACCGAGGATTACGCAAACGCCATGCGCTTCCTTGACGAAGTCGATGCCGCCGCCGTTTATGTCAATGCCAGTACGCGCTTTACCGATGGCGGTCAGTTCGGACTGGGGGCAGAGATCGGCATCAGTACCCAGAAGCTGCATGCCCGCGGTCCGATGGGGCTCAAAGAGCTTACCAGCTACAAGTGGATCATCTTCGGCAGCGGGCAGGTGAGGCCCTAGCTGGGCGGGGTTTTCCGTCGATGGCAAGTCATGCACTTGCCTTCAGGACTTCCTGCTGTGCCTGAAAGAGCTTTTGGATCCCCCTTTCGGCAAGGGAAAGCAGGTCGTTGACCGCCTGGCGGCTGAACGGCTTGCCCTCGGCAGCTCCCTGAATCTCCACGAACTCGCCCCTGGAGGTCATCACGACGTTAAAGTCAACCGCTGCCTGCGAGTCCTCATCATAGCAGAGGTCAAGCATCATGTAGTTGCCCACAATCCCCGCGCTGACGGCAGCCACGGCGCTCCTGAGCGGGACGGAGGAAATCACCCCCATGTTCGCCAGCTTTTTCATGGCAAGCTCAAGGGCAACATAGGCACCGGTGATTGCCGCTGTGCGCGTGCCCCCGTCTGCCTGGATGACATCGCAGTCCACGATGAGCGTCCTCTCGCCGAGGGCGGCAAGATCGGCAACCGCCCGCAGGGCACGCCCGATGAACCGCTGTATTTCCTGGTTGCGCCCGGCGATGTGCCCCACGGTGATATCGCGCTGGGTGCGCGTCACTGTTGCCCGCGGCAGCATGGCATACTCTGCCGTGATCCAGCCGGTGCCGCTTCCTTTCAGAAAAGGCGGGACCCTGTCCTCAATGCTGACCGAGCAGAGGACATGCGTCCTGCCGAGCTTGATCAGCACCGAACCTTCCGCAAAGCTCTGAAAACCCGGGATAATCTTCACCGGTCTTATCTCGTCGTAATTACGCCCGTCAATTCTCTTCATCTCGCCTCTCCCGTGTTTCCAGAAAAGTATAGCATTGATTACGCCGGGGCAGCAATCGGCAGGGGGTCGGGGCCAGCTCAGCACGCGGGCATTATGGTCTGTCTGCCGCTNGTGAATTTACATGCTTACCGCCTCATTCTCCTTCCACGGATAATCTGGCTTTGTCTGCATCCGTCTTATCTTCTTTTTGCTCACCCCCTTAGTCCCCCTCTCACACAGGGGCATCTAGGGGGATTGGTAGATTCAGATGTGTGAGAGGGGGAGAGATTATTAAGTGGGGCTACGCCCCTCTATGTTTACTCCCTTTGTGCTCAACCCCTTAATCCCCCTCTCACACAGTGACATCTACGGTATTGGTAAATTCGGTTGTGTGAGAGGGGGGAAATGAAATTTAAGAGNGGCTTTGCCCCTCTTCTCATTGCTCTCCTTACGGGCGATGAATGACCGCGGGTCACTTGCGGTGTCCCTGGCGGGGTTATCACAGGGGTAGGTGATGACCGACCGGTAGCCAAAGCCAAATATGGCCTGTTGTGTCCGCACCGGTAGCGGCTTTCAACCGTCTAACAGGTGCGCTGCGGTAGCCCGCTTCCGTTTTTGCAGGCTGAGGGCTATAATGAAAACGGTCAGGGCTGGTCCGCAAGGGCGAGCCCTTGTGGTGTTTGGAACGCTATGTCTGAGCTATTCCCTTTGCTTGAGCTCATCGGGAACACGGAGTCCTTTCGCCGGCTTCTTGCTGGTCTGCGGCGGGAAAAAGATACCGGCGTTGTGGTGCTGAATGTTGCCCGTCCCTTTGTGGTGGCGGCGCTACATGAGTACCTGCGCCGTCCGTTGCTCGTGGTTACCGCACGGCCCGAAGATGCCCGCAGGTTTCTGGAGCAAATCAGTCTTTTTCTGGCCCCTCGGGTGCCGGCGGCACTTTTCCCTGAGCCGGACGTGCTTCCCTACGAGTTAGTCGCCACGGATGCTGCTGCCGGGCTGGACAGGATAGGGGCACTTGCGGTGCTTGCCGGCGGTGGGGTGGGAGATAATGACCGGCCCCCGCTTGTTATCGCCTCTGCCCCGGCACTTGTGTCCCGTACCATACCTTACCGTGATTTTGTCTCAAGCTGCCAGACGATCGGCGTCGGTGAAGAAAGGGATATGCGTGGGCTTATCGGTAGCTGGCTCAATATGGGCTACCGCCTGGCGGATATGGTGGAAGCCCCCGGCGGGATGAGCCACCGTGGTGGCATTCTGGATATCTGGCCCGCCACGGCTGAAGCGCCCGTGCGCCTTGAGTTTTTCGGCAATTCCATTGAGAGCCTGCGGCGTTTTGACCCGGCAAGCCAGCGCTCCACGGAAAAGCTGGAAAGCGTGTTTATTGCCCCGGCAAGCGAGCTCCTTGCACCGTGGCGGCTGGAGCGGCATGAGATGGATGATATCCTGCGGGGCCTTGACCTCGGTAACTGTAATACGGACTTCACCGCGCGCTTCCGGCAGGATACCGCCATGCTTCTTGAAGGACAGCTCCCGCCCGAGGTGGCTTTTTATGCCGCGCTTTTCAATACCGGTAACATCCTTGACTACCTGCCCCCGGGGACTCTGGTCGTTGTTGATGAGCCGGAGATGGTTGAGGAGGTGGCGGTGGCGTTTGACGGGGAGGCGGAGGAACTGCGTTCTGCCAAGCTGGAGAGGGGGGAACTCCCGCGAAACTTTCCACGTCCTTACTTCACGTGGGAGGAAATTGTCTCCATGCTGGGGTCAAGGCCCGTTTTAAGGCTGGTGGCCTGGGGGGAAGAGGCTTCGCTTGATTTTTCAGCGGTGCCGGACTATACAGGAAGGCTTCCGCAATTTCTGGAGAAGGTGAGAGAGCTCAGCTACCAGCGCCGGCGTGTCGTCATCGTGAGCCATCAGGCAAGCCGGCTCAGCGAGCTTCTCGGTGAGAAGGACATCTTTGCCAGCCCGCTGGAGCATCTTGAGGAGGTGCCGTCTCCGGGGAATGTGGCGCTTGTTGCGGGCTCACTTGCCGGAGGCTGGGTCATGGGTGGGGAGGTGTGCCTCTTTACCGATGCCGAGGTCTTTGGCTTTGTCAAACAGCGCCGCCTGGTGAGAAAACGTGCGGTGGCACGCAAGAAGCTTCTTGTTGATTTTGCTCCGGGTGATTACGTCGTCCATGTGGAGCACGGTATCGGGAAGTTCCGGGGCGTCACCACGCTGGCAACGGGCGGGGTAGAGAAGGAGTACCTCATCCTTGAGTACGCCGGGGGCGATACGCTTTACGTGCCCACCGACCAGATTGACCGTGTGAGCCGCTATGTAGGTATCGGGGATAAGCCTCCGCTGTTGAGCCGCCTTGGCACACAGGAATGGAACCGCACCAGGCAGAAGGCGAAGGAGGCAACCGCACAGCTTGCCCGGGAGCTGCTCGCCCTTTATGCGGCGCGCGAGGTCGTCCCCGGATTTGCCTTTTCACCCGACACCCCCTGGCAGCGCGAGATGGAAGCCGCCTTCCCCTACGTTGAAACACCTGACCAGCTCCGTGCCCAGCAGGAGGTGAAGGCGGACATGGAAAGGCCCAGACCGATGGACCGCCTTATCCTGGGTGACGTGGGCTACGGCAAGACCGAGGTTGCCATCCGGGCAGCCTTCAAGGCGGTGATGGACGGCAAGCAGGTGGCGGTGGTCGTGCCAACCACCGTTCTTGCCCAGCAGCATTATGCCACATTTACGGAGAGGCTTCAGGCTTTTCCGGTAAAGATTGAGGTGTTGAGCCGCTTCCGTTCCGAGAAAGAGCAGCGTGCCGTTCTTGCCGGGCTTGCCGACGGCACGATAGACATCTGCATCGGCACGCACCGCCTGCTCCAGAAGGACGTTTCCTTCAGAGACCTCGGGCTCCTTATCATTGATGAAGAGCAGCGCTTCGG
>JAOAEN010000076.1 GCA_026416775.1 Dehalococcoidales bacterium | reverse complement strand
GTACTGCACCTCGGCAAAAAGGGGGCGTATGGCATCGAGCTGTGCCGCCGCGATGCCCTGGAAGTACTTCATCTGCCTGAGAAGCTCGGTCTGGACTGCCATCGCCTGCCATTTGGATGATAGCACAATCGTGCGTGGAAAATCTACGGTTTGACAGGTGGGTTTTCCATTTCTATAATGGTGAAGCCCGAACCGTTTGGAGAAGGAGGTCTTGCATTTTGGAGAAAGAGGCAATCGTCAGCACAAAGTATGGTAAGCTCAGGGGGGCTTTTCAGGATGGCATTTATGTTTTCAAGGGTATCCCTTACGCGGCACCGCCAGTAGGGGAGATGCGCTGGCATCCGCCGCAGCCGCCGGAGAGGTGGCATGGTGTGCGCCCGGCGCTGGAATACGGGGCAATTGCCCCGCAGAACGTCATGCCGGTCGCCGCTCCCGGAATGCCTGATTACGGCACGCAGAAGCAGTCGGAAGACTGCCTTTATCTCAATATCTGGACACCGGGGCTTGACGACGGACATCGCCCGGTGATGGTCTGGATCCATGGGGGTGCCTTTATCATCGGAGCGGGGAGCGAGTCATTCCTTGAGGGGGGTAAACTCGCAAAGCGGGGAGATGTCGTCATTGTCAGTATCAACTACCGTCTGGGGGCATTTGGCTTTCTTAATTTGAAAGAGATCACCGGTGGTAAGATCCCCGCCACCGGTAACGAGGGACTTCTTGACCAGGTGGCGGCGCTGGAGTGGGTGGGGGAGAACATCGCCGCTTTCGGCGGTGACCCGGACAATATCACCGTCTTCGGGTTTTCCGCGGGCGGCATGAGCATAGGATGCCTGCTTGCCATGCCGAAGGCACTGGGCAAGTTCCACAAGGCGATCAACCGCAGCGGCGCTGCCAATATCATCGGCTCGCTGGAAAGCGCGGTCAGGATTTCCGAGGAATTTCTCATGGTCTTTAACCTGACGGGTAGGGATGTTGATGCGCTGCGGAAGCTTTCTACGGAGAGACTGCTTGAGGGGCAGCAAGTGCTCGGGGACAGGCTGCGTGAGCGTGAATACCGGGTAACGCCGTTTCAACCCGTCCATGACGGGGTCATCCTGCCCAACTTGCCCATGGAGGCGATAAGGAAGGGGGTGGCAAAGGGTGTTAGCGTCATGGCGGGTAATACCCTGGACGAGATGAAGGCTTTCAGCATTATGGACCCTGCCATGCGCAGCCTTGATGAAGAGGGACTGGTGAAAAGACTGCGCAACCTGCTGCCCCCGGATAAGGTCGAGCCGCTTATCAGGTTCTACCGCGCCGAGGTGAAACGGCGCGGCGGTGAGCCGACACCCGCCGAGATCATGGGCGGTATCAACGTGGCGATCATGTTCCGCATCCCCACCATCAACCTCGTGGAAGCCCAGCGGGACAACGGCACCCCGGCTTATAACTATCTTTTCACGTATAAATCGCCGGCGTTTGGCGGTGCCCTCGGGGCAATGCATGGCCTGGACAACCCACTGCTTTTCGGCAACCCTGTTGCCGAGCTTACGGGGGTGGGATTGGAGGTGGAGGCACTTTCCCAGAAGATTCAGGACTCATGTGCCGCCTTTGCGCGCAGCGGGGACCCGTCATGCCCGTCGATCGGGAAGTGGTTGCCTTATGGTAAAGAGCGCTACACGATGATTCTAGACAGGACATGCCGGCTTGAAGCGGCACCGTACGATGAAGAACGGCGCATCTGGGAGGATATTGACCTGAGGATTGTTAGGCCGATGTAGTCCGGCGCTTTCGGAGCCTTGCGGGAAAGAAAGAAACCTGCACCGGAGTTTTCTTGCCTTCACGGTGCAGGTTTTTGTTTTTCCTTAAGTTGCCAGACTCCGTTAAGGACCCTCTGTTTTACATCAGGTCTTCGGTTCAGCGACGGTACCAGCCGTATTCGCGCACCGCTTCCATCATGGCAAAGAGGTTCTCCAGCTTGGGGTTGTCCGGCACGCACCCGGCGGAAAGGATGAAGCCGCCGCCTTTGCCGCATTCCTCGATGAGCTTACGGCAGTATTCCTTGACGTCTCCGGGCTCGCCAGTAACGAGGAGCGATGACGGCACGTTCCCCTGCAGGCAGTAGTTTTTGCCCAGTAGCTGCTTGGCGCGGGACATATCGGTGCGGTCAAAGTACCAGACCACCGTACCCTTCGGAAACTGGTCGGCGACATACGCTAGGCGGGTATTATAGCTCCCCTCGGCGAACAGTATCTGGATTATTCCCTCTTTGATGAAGGCATCCATTACCTTCTTCAGGGATGGCCAGTAGAAGGTTTCAAACTGCTTTTGCGACATCCAGCCATCGGCGCCCTTGTGGAGCGGGTAATGCACGGTAACGATCTTGTCTGCATTGGGCGATTTCAGCACCGTGGCAATCTGTAGCTCGGCGACCACGTCAAGCGCCTTGAGCAGCTTCTGCGGGTAGCGGAACATGTCCTTCATGATCTGGGTGGTACCGCGCAGGGTATCGCCGAGCGTGTCAAACGGGGCCTTGGCGAAACCACCGAGGAACCCGAAGAAGCCCGACGTGCCCTGGGCGGCGCTTGCTTTTGCCATTGCCTGCTGCATGCGCTGGTATTCCCTGCCGGCCTCAAGCATCTTCTGGAGCATTTCCTGCACCTCGGGCAGGGCAAGCGGCATAAACTGGTTGACATGCACGTTCTCAGTGATGTTGGTAACGGGCTGGAAGAGCTTCATCGGAGCAAGCGTGCCGAAGACACGGGGCAGGTATTTTCTGAGCCAGAAGTCCGAAGGGTCGCGGATGAGGTCATCGTATTCATCCGCCGTCATGTATTCCCCTTCAATGAACTGCCACTGGGTGCCGTCTTTGGCAATGCCGTGGCCTGCCCAGGCGTAAATCTTATAGTCTAATATTTCCAGCACCCGCCCGGGGATGAAATACGGGGCAGCGGTGTATTCCAGTTGTTCGCCGTATTTCCGGTTGAATTCCTGGACGGCGCGGATGGCTTTTTCGTAATCGTACATCGCCGTGTAGGTGTCAACACCGGCAAGCCTGTAGGGCAGGTTACCGACGGGCAGGTTCACGGGTACCCTGTCCGGCTCGGTAACGTTGTAAACGTCAATCAGCCGCTTTACCCGCGTGCGGTATTCCTTTTCTGCTTTGGCATCGGGAAAACTATTCCCCCAGTTATTAAGCCAGCGCTGGAGACGCATTGCCCTTTTCTCTTCCGGGGTCATCTCTGCCCACGGCTTTTCAGTCTTTGTCTCGCTCATTTTCGTTATCCTTTCTTGCTGGTTTTAACATGATTATACCAGCATGGGGGTTTCAGGACAAAATGGGCTCCGTTTCCCGTGCCTTCAATAAAAATAAGCCCGAGGTGTGTTACCCCGGGCTTACCTGTTGGACAATGGTCTTATTGTGCTTTAAGGTGGACCGGGCGGGCCCTTGCGCGGCGGCCAGAGTTCCTCGGCGATCTCGGGGAAGCCGAGGTCAATGAGTTTCTTGCGGCTCGGCTTGGTGGTGTAGAGATCCCAGTCAAGGGCGCCGAGGTTCCAGTAGATCTGGGCTTTCTGGTCGATGGTCACACCAGCAAGCGGCCCTTCCTTTTGCGGCGGCTCGCCGATGATACGGCCGTGCGGCTTCCAGTCAATTTCCCGGATGCCCTCGCGCAAGTTGAAGAGGTGGCGGAGCACTGCAATTCTTTCCCCGGCCTTGAGGACTTCCTCGGTGGTGTAGTTAAAGCCGGTCACCGCGTTGAGGAAGGCGGCGAGTTTCTCCGGACCGGAGCCGAAGCCGAAGCCGATGAGACAGAGCCCGCTGGCGTTCACGATGTGACCGGGGAAGCTGCTGGGCCCGAACCCCTGGGTATGGCGCCCCGGAGTGGCATCCATCTGGTAGCGGGCGCTGGCGGATGGACTGAAGGCACCGAGCTTGGGGTCATGCATGCCCACTTCCTGCCCGCCGATGTGGACGGCGAATTTCTCGGCACCTTTACCGATCTTCTCGGCGGCGCGCTTGACGCCGTCGGCGAGGATGTCGCCCAGCCCCTCTCTCTTGGCAAGTTTTTCTGTCATGGCAACGATGGCCTGGTGGTTGCCCCACCTGAGGTCGATGCCGCCAGTATCCTTCTTGGTGAGGATGCCGTTTTCGTAGCATTCAATGGCAAATCCGATCACGGTGCCGGCGGAGATGGTGTCCAGTCCGTAGCCGTTGCAGATGTAGTTCACCATGTTGATGGACTCGGTGTGGGCATTGCCGCAGTTGGCACCGAAGCTTGCCTGGGTCTCGTATTCCGGGCGTCTCGTGCCGGCGGGGTACTTGTATTCCTTGCCTTCCTTGAGGGTCGCCTTGCAGGCAACCGGGCAGTGCCAGCAGGCGCCATGCTTGGCGACATAGGAAAGCAGCACGTCCGGCTTGAGCCCTTCAACGTTCGGCAGGTCAATGATACCAACACCGCCCCAGTTCCTTACCGGGGTATCCCCGCTGTGGGCGGACTTGTCCGTCATCGCGGAAGTGCCGTACTTGCGCAGGCTGTCAATCCCGCCGAAGCCGGGTACCTGCATGTCCTTGATGTGCTGGTTGCGCAGCTTTTCGGCGGCTTCCTTATCGGCAATCTTAATGGGCATATTGCCCTTGGCAACCACCGCCTTGAGCTTCTTTGAGCCCATGACGGCACCAAGCCCGGAACGTCCTGCCGCCGAGCCGTGGTCGGTGATGATGCAGGAAATAAGTGAGAGCTTTTCTCCTGCCGGGCCGATGCAGGCAACGCGGCAGTCGCTCCCGTATCTTGCCATCAGGGTATCCTCGGTCTCGTAAGAGGTCTTGCCCCAGAGGTCGCTTGCGTCCTTGAGCTCGGCCTTGCCGCTGTCAATGAGAAGGTAAACTGGTTTGGGTGAGATGCCGGTGAAAAATACCCCGTCGTAGCCGGAGAACTTGAGGTACGGCCCGAAGTCCCCGCCGCAGTTGGCATCACCCCAGCCGCCGGTGAGCGGTGACTTTGCCACGGCGGCGTAGCGCGCGGTAGCCGGGATGGGAGAGCCGGTGAGAGGCCCGGTGATGAGCCCCAGGATGTTTTCCGGGCCGAGCGGGTCAACCTTGGGCTTCATGCGGTCGTAGAGGAACTTTGCCCCGATGCCGTAGCCCCCGACAAAGTCCCGGCAGAGCTTTTCGTCCAGCGCCTCAGTCTTGATTTCCCCGCTGGAAAGATTTACCCAGAGGATCTTTCCCATGTAGCCAGGTGGCATAACAGTCTCCTTTCTTCCTCTTGTTTCTGTCTATTCTACTCTTGACTGTTGCGAATGTCAAAATGCCATTTCCTGCGTGGACTATTTGTTTATGTTCCTACCGTTACTGCCGGGGTACACTCATGGGCGAAGATTTCCTTCAATACCTCATCGGCGTTTTTCACGAAGACGAACTTCAGGTCGTTGCGCACGTGCCCGGGGACCTCGGCAAGGTCTTTTTCATTTTCGGCGGGCAGGATTACTTTCTTTATGCCCGAGCGATGTGCGGCAAGCACCTTTTCCTTAATCCCGCCTACGGGAAGGATCTTCCCCCGCAGGGTGATTTCACCGGTCATCCCCGTGTCTCTGGGTACCGGTTTTTTCGTGAGTGCGGAGATCAGCGCCACCGCCATGGTGATACCGGCAGAAGGGCCGTCCTTGGGAATGGCACCGGCGGGGACGTGGATGTGGACATCGTTTTTGGCGTAGAATCTTTCGTCCACACCGAGCATACCGGCGCGGGAGCGGGCATAGGTGAAGGCAGCCCGTGCCGATTCCTGCATCACCTCGCCGAGCTGCCCGGTGAGGATGAGATTGCCCCTGCCGGGCACCAGCGTGGCTTCAACAGAGAGGATGTCACCGCCTGCCTGCGTCCAGGCAAGCCCGGTGGCAACTCCGATTTCCGCGGTCTCCTCGGCAAGCTCGTAGCGGAACTTCGGTTGCCCGAGGTAGTCCTTAAGGTTTTCCGCACTAACCCTAAAGGTCCCGGTGGCACCCTGGGCTACCTGCCTTGCCACCTTGCGGCAGATGGTGCCGATTTCGCGCTCCAGGTTGCGCAGCCCTGCTTCACGGGTATAGTTTCTGATGATGGTCGTGATGACATCATCAGGGATGTCGATTGTGTCCGTGGTGAGCCCGTGCTCCTTGAGCTGCTTGGGGATGATGAACCTGCGGGCGATCTGGAGCTTTTCAGGCTCGGTGTAGCCGGGTAGCTCCAGTATCTCCATGCGGTCGCGCAGTGCCGGCGGGATGGGGTCGGTGAGATTGGCGGTGGTGATGAACATTACCCTGGAGAGGTCAAACGGCACCTCAAGATAGTGGTCGCTGAAGGCATAGTTCTGCTCCGGGTCCAGCACCTCGAGCAGCGCGGCGGCAGGGTCACCACGGAAATCGGCGCCGATTTTATCTATCTCATCAAGCATGAAGACGGGGTTGTTGGAGCCGGCACGGCGGATACCCTGGATGATCCTGCCGGGCAGTGCCCCAACGTAGGTGCGTCGGTGTCCGCGGATCTCGGCTTCATCCCTGATGCCGCCGAGCGAGATGCGTACGAACTGTCTCCCCAGAGCCCGGGCGATGGAGCGCCCCATGGATGTCTTGCCCGTGCCGGGCGGCCCCACAAAGCACAGGAT
>JAOAEN010000075.1 GCA_026416775.1 Dehalococcoidales bacterium | reverse complement strand
GAAGCACGGGGAGGGCGGGCATATCGTCACCACCTCGTCCACCTGCGGACTCATGGGCTCAGCCGGCTTCACCATCTACTGCACCACCAAGTTCGCCGTGGTGGGGATGATGGAATGCCTTGCCACCGAGCTTCAGGACAAGAACATCGGTGTCTCCATCCTCATCCCGGGTCCCACCGTCTCCAACCTCGGGCAGTCAAGCTGGGAGAACCGCCCCGAGCACCTCAAGGTAGAAGGCGAATCATGGCCCCCCAAGCCACCGCCCGGCGCGCAGGCTGACATGCGCCGCATGATCGAGGTGCGCCAGGCATTCATGGACCCGGTAGAGACAGGGGAGCGCGTGGTGCGGGGCATCCGCCGCAACGACCTTTATATCCATACCCACCCCGAATGGCGCGACGGCTATATTGCCCGCCATAATGCGATTATCCGCGCCATCCCCGATGAGCCGCGCAACGAAAAGCGCTGGCAGATCGTGAAGAACTTCGGCACCATCATCTATAACCCCATCTACGATAAACAGGAGCCGGTCGGTCCGCCGGACTGGACGTAGAAACCCGAGGGGCGGCTGCACCACAAAGAAGAGGCGGGATGTGCCGTTTCAGGGTTCTTCCCGCCTCCCGTTTATATTGCCATTACGGAAGTCCCGCGTAATGCGGGTATCGCCAGCCACCTGTTTCCCGCAGACCACTCCCTTTCTAAGTGCCGTGACGGCTCGGCCACCAGTTCCAGCGCCCGAGAAGGCTTGCGATTGCCGGGACAAGGAGCGCCCGCACGATGAACGTGTCGATTAGGACGCCGATGGAAACGGCAGCACCGATCTGCACCAGCGTCCGGATCGGCGTGCCCACGAGCACGACAAAGGTGCCGGCAAGGATGATGCCGCAGGCGGTGATCACCCCGCCCGTGACCGAGGTAGCAAGCCGGGTCCCCTCACGACCGGGGAATGCCGTCGTCTCTTCCCTCACCCGCGACATGAGGAAGATGTTGTAGTCGCTGCCCAGCGCCACGAGGAGCACGAAGACGATAATGGGAATGAGGAAGCTAATGCCCTCCTGCCCCAGAATATCCTGGAAGATCCAGCTCACGATACCCATTGTCGTGCCGTAGCTGAAGAGCACGGAAAGCAGGAGATACACCGGGGCAACGATGCTGCGCAGAAGAAGCCCGAGCACGACGAAAGTGGCCACCACGACGATGAGGAGCACCCAGTTGAAGTCCCGGTTCATGATCTGGTGGACATCGGAAAGGTCGGCGGAAACACCACCAATGGCCACCTCGGCACCCTCAAGCGCGGTGCCCCTGAGGCCCGACGCCGCCTTCTCCCTCAGCGCGGGGATGGCACTCAGGGCCTCTTCCGAGTAGGGATAGGCATCAAGCATGACGAAAATCTTGCCCGCCCGCCTGTCGGCGCTCAGGAAAACGTCCATCATTTCCTGCACCCGCGGCGACTCAAGGACAGATGAGGGGAAGAAAAGTGGATTGCCGTTGTCCCTGAAGCGCCGGGCAAGTGCCGTGATGCTTTCCGTCAGGGACTGGATTTCGGTCTTCAGGCGGTCAGCCGCTGGCAGCGGTGCAAGCCGTGCTAGCTGCGATGAGAAGAAGTATTCTCCGCTACCGCGGAAATGGTCCGCCATCCTCGCAAAGGCACCGGACAGCCCCTCAAGGTAGCCCGGCAGCTTCGGCAGGAGTTCCTGCAGCGCTTCCCACCTTGCGGAGATGAGCGCCATGCCGATCTGGGTGAGGATACCGTTTGCCGTCTGGTAACCCTCGTTCGCCCTGATTTCGGGATATTTCTGCGCAAGCCCGTCAAGGTAGCCCTTAAGGGCGGTAAACGTGTCTATTGAAGCCGTGCTGAGATTGCCCCCCGAAGTGCCGAGCGCCCGGGAAAGCTCAAGCATCTGCATGCTGAGAAGCGTAAGCTGGTTTTCCACGAGGGCGCTGCTTTTGATCTCCCCCGCAAGCCCGCGCAGGGACGCAACGCTGTCGGTCAGTTTCTGATAGCTCGGTTCTTCCTTCACCCAGGGGAAATTCGCACTAAGTTCATCCAGGTAACGCGAAAGGGCGCTGAAACCTTCGGTGAGATTACCGCTCACGATAAGCGAAGGGTCAGCTTCCAGCCGCGCCAGGGTGGCGGTGATGTTATCTCCCATGCTGGAAAGCTGCCCGGAGGCGGTCAATGCTGCCGGAGGCTCGGGTGAGCCATCCGGGCTGGTAATACCCTGCACCTTGATGACAGACGATACACCCCGCAGAGAGGCCGAGAGGCTACGGAGCGCCTCAAGCGACCCAGGCTCGGTAAGCGTCCTGCCCGGCGGGGCAACCACGACGACGGTTACCGGCTCCATCTCGCCGATATCGTAATGCTTCTCCAGGACGCGGAAGGCGACGACCGAATCGGCATCCGGGGGCAGCTCCGCGACCTGATCAAAGGAGCGGTTGAGCTGGGGCAGGGCAAGATAGGGAACAAGCATCACGATGACGACGATGGCGATGGTAAGCACCGGCCGCCCCGTGGCAAAACCGGCAATCCTGCTCCAGAAGCGAGAAGGGGCCACAGGTTTGCCCCTGCCGAGCTGGTCATGGCGCGGCCAGAAGAGTTTCTTGCCGAAGACTGAGGCCAGCGCCGGCGCAAGCGTCAGGGCACCAAGCAGCGTGATGAAGATGGCAACCCCCAGCACCGGCCCCATGGTCTTGATCATCTCGTAGCGCGCCACCACCATCCCGGCAAGCCCAACGATCACCACCATGGCGCTGGCGCTGATGACCTCGCCGATACGTCCGACCGTCGTCCTCATCGCCGCAACGCGGCTATCGCTCTTCCCCAGCTCCTCGTAAAAGCGCGAGACAAGGAACAGACAGTAGTCGGTGCCGATGCCGAACACCAGCACGATGAGGAAGACATCAAGCTGCGACCAGATGGGCACCCCCGCCGCCCCGATGTAGCCCAGCACCCCGTGTGCTACGAGGTAAGCCATCCCGATGGTAAGCAGAGGCACCAGTGCCGCCACCGGCGAGCGGTAGATGATGATGAGGAGCACGATCACGAGCACCACCGTGATGATGGTGGTGAGGTCAACGCTCCTCATCAGCGAGGCAAAAAGGTCGGCATAAACACCGACCTGGCCCGAGACATAGACCTCAAGCCCGGCCGGTGCTTCCGCTGCATCCAGATAGCCACGGATCGCACGCACCGTGTCCAGGGACTTGGATTCGATCGCCGCCTGCTTGAGCCCGGCGCTCAAAAGCATTGTGGTGCCATCGGGGCTTATCAGACGCGAGGCAAGTGCTTCGTTGTCAAAGACGGAGCTGACCGTCCTGACCTCAAACGGGGTGCTGCCCGAGGCAAGCCAGTCCCTCACCTTGCGGGCATAAGTCATGTCCGCCTCGCTCAACCCGCCGGGGTTGTGAAAGACAAGGGTAACGGTGGAAACCGCCTTGGAATGCGGGAAATACTCCTCAATCAGCTCACGGGCACGCAGGGACTCGCTGTCCTTGGGGAGAAAGGCGGACTCCTTCAGCGTGCCCACCTCGTTGAGCGAAGGGGCAAAAAGGTACATGAGCACCGCCGCCACCACCCACACCATGATGAACCAGACCCTGTACTTGACAACAAATGCACCGAGCTTTGCGAACATCATTTACCTCCCGGAAAAGGAATCCTGTCTGGGGCAAGAAGTGGCTACATCTAACCACCGATGCTATAACTACGGCCTGTCCATCTCATGGGCAAGACGGGTCCATTCCATCAAGCTAGCCTGCCTTCGGAAGCGGTCTTGTCTCCGCCGTCGTGACGATAGTCCGGAGCACGCTGGCAAACGCCTCAAGCGTGGCGGCATCCAGGCTCCCCAGAAGCCGTCGACAGTTTTCCCGGGCGGACTCCCAGATGCGCCTCACCGTCTTTTCACCCTCCGGGGAAAGCCGGCAAAGGACGACCCTCCTGTCATCCGGGCTACCCTCCCGGGCAATAATACCGCGCTCCACAAGCCGGTCAACAAGCCCGGTCGCCGTCGCCAGCGTCACACCAAGCTCACCGGCGAGGTCACTCATGCGCTGGGGGCCCTTGATGAAGAGGATGAAGGCTATCTTGAGCTGGGTCATGCTCAGATCAAGCTCAATCACCTCCCGCGGCACGGTCGGAAGTAGCCGGCGGAAGAGCCTGTCCCCGAGTTTGAGAATCTCATCAATTACCTCGGTATGCCGCATTTACCGCCCCCCGAAAATTCTTTTACACCTTAACATTAGTGTTTACGAAATATTTCGTTCTCGTCAAACATTTAGTATTTTACCAAGCACCTGCCCGCCTGTCAAGCACCATCTGCGAAGGTTTCTGTCTGCTTTAGTCCGGCCGGAGTGCCCCCCTGCGCGCTCCCGAAAACCGGCGAAGGTGGGCAATGACCTCAGACACGCTTTTGCCAGCCCCATGCTTCTAAAGGGGGGCAAAACCAGAGGTCATAACGCGGTGCTCGTGCATATCCCGGTAGCATTTACAATGGATATACATTCCCATATAATAGAAGGGGTGTAGAGGGGTGCTATGGAGCTGCTGCACAAGATATTGCCGGCAGCTTCGGTGAAAAAACCGGCGACAATATAATGGTAATCTGCCTTGCGCCCCAGTAGCTCAGATGGATAGAGCAGCGGGTTCCTAAACCGCGTGTCGCGCGTTCGAGTCGCGCCTGGGGTATTTACTGACCTACCACCGCCCGCCGAAGAGTTTTTCCAGAAAGCCAAGCCTCAAGAGCATCGCCCCGTAGACCGCGCAGCGTGCCTTTAAGATCCTTGCCTCATCAAACAGGTCAGGGGGCTCGCGTCGCGTCCCGAATTTCCTTTCAAGATATGCCCGGGTGATCTCCTGGATTGCCGGCGCCTGCTCCGGAAACTCCTTTGTCAGCACCGCGGCATACTCAAGCGGTGTTTCATGCGGCTTTGGCGCCATGCCCACCACCGCACCGAGCTGGCATAGCTTCTCAAAAGCAAGCGTCCCGAGATGCTGCCGGTCCACGTGCCACACCCAGCGGTAGAAAGAGGACCGCAGGAGGTGAAACGGCAGCCCCGCAAGCACAAGGAAAACAACGGTCAGCAGCGTAATGAGCAACGCCTTCCCCAGCTCGTCGGCAAAGACCCAGGGACCGCGGTAAACAGCCCGCACGGGCGNCTCGGCTGTCTGCGAGGAAGCCTCCCAAATGTCCTGCCCCGGGGGCAGCCCGTAGTAGCCGGGCAGAAACCACGTGTCCCGTCCGGGAGGCTCGCCCAGGCTACCGGCGGTCACCACGGGCTCGGCCCCGGGAACCCCGCTCTGTCCGGCGGTTTCCGCGCTGCTCGGCGTTGCCTCAACGTCCACCCAGCCGAAGCCCGGGAAATACACCTGAGCCCAGGCATGGTAGTGCTTGTCGCGCAGGACGTAAACCCCTTTTTCGGCACCGGCTTCGCCGGGGAGGTACCCCACCGCAAGGCGCGACGGTACCCCCACCGTGCGCAGCATCACCGCCATGGCCGAGGCAAAATGGACGCAGAAGCCGGCTTTACGCTGGAAAAGGAAATAGGCAACACCGTCAGTCCCCTCAGGTGGCTGGCCGATATCCGACGCGTAAGAAAAACGCGCCAGATAGGCATTGATCATGGCAACTTTCTCGTAGGGTGTCCCTGCCCCGCGGGTAATGCTGGCGCTGAGCTCACGCACGCTTTCCGGCAGGTCCGGGGGTAGCTGGAGATACCGCTCAAGTATTTCCGGAGGATAGTCCTCACCGGCTGAAGCAAGCCCTTCCGCGCTGACCGCAGGGCTGATGGCGGTAACCCTGTAGCGTTCCCCGGGGCTCAGGATATGGGAAGCGAGCACGCTGATCACCTCACCCCCGCTTTCCTGCACGATGACCGGCCCCCCCGCCGAAAGAAATGTGCCCGTGATGAGCAGGGCATCCGTCCTCACATTGGGGGTCACTTCGTAGGTGAACGGCTCAGCACCAGCCGCCCGATCGGCACCACGCCAGCCTGATTTCCCCCTGAGGCTATGCGCATTCACCGCCCCGTTTTCCCATCCGCGTGCGGTGTAGACCTCATAGGCATGAACCTGCCAGTAGGAAGGTTTCGGCGATTCCACAAAAAAGTCCACGCGCTCGCCATCGTGCCAGCCCGCCTCGAAGGGGAGGTTCAGCCGCATGCTGCTCGTGTTCCGCGCCTGCTTTGACGGCACGGCGGCAAAGATATTCCAGGATGAGCTTTCCAGGTCCTTCTGCCAGAGGATCTTTGAGCTGATGACCGACTGGAGTGCCGGGAAACGTACCTCCGGTACGACCCAGGCAAACGTAACCGCAACCGCCGCAAGGCCCCCCAGGAGCACCACGAAGAAGACCAGCCCGCGCCCCCCGTAAAGTTGTGCCCCGGCACCCGGTGACGCACGCAGAAACCGCAGCCACACAAGCAGGAAGACCACCGCGATGAAATAAAAGCCGAAATAGAAAAAGTAGCTGCCGGGAAGGTTACTCAAATTCACCAGGAGGACAGCCGCCCCGAGCCCCACCCCCACCCAGGGGCTTTTCCGTGCAAGGGCAAACCAGCTCCCCAGATAGCCCGTAAGCCAGGTGACGGAGGCGATGAAAACTGCAAACCAGAAGGTGGGG
>JAOAEN010000074.1 GCA_026416775.1 Dehalococcoidales bacterium | reverse complement strand
GCATCGCGCAGCCCGTCGCCGACCATGTTGAAGCTGAAGACGAGGAGCATGATGGCAAGACCGGGGGCCACCGAGAGGATGGGATGCGTCAGGATGTAGTCACGTCCGGCGTTGACCATGCTGCCCCAGGCAGGTGTCGGCGGCAGTATACCGATGCCGAGGAAGCTCAGCCCTGCCTCCGCCAGGATGGTGGTGCCCATCATCATGGTGATCATCACGAGGATGGGGGAAAAGCAGTTGGGCACAATGTGGCGCAGGATGATGCGCAGGCTGCCCGCCCCCATGGCATGCTCGGCGAGGATGTAGTCGGTCTCCTTGATGACGAGCACCTGGCTGAACATGAGCCTGGCATAGCCGGGGATAAGCCCGAAGCCCAGCGCGATGACGATATTCTTCAGTCCCCCACCCAGAAGCGAGGCGAGGGAAAGTGCCAGCACCATCATGGGAATGGACATGAGGGCGTCCATGAGCCGCATGATGATGGCGCCGGCAATCCCGCCGAAATAGCCGGCAATGGCCCCCAGCGTGACTCCGAAGCCGGCGGCGATGGTAACCACGAGGACGCCGACGATGAGCGATATCCTCGTGCCGTGGATGAGGCGGCTCAGGGGGTCTCTGCCCAGCGCATCGGTACCGAGGAGATGCTGGGAGTTGGGGCCCTGCAGGGCCTCGCTCAGTTCCCCCTCGGCGGGGTTGTAAGGGGCGATCTGGTTGGCAAAGATGGCGACGGTGACGAAGACGATGATCACGATAAGCCCGAAGACAACGAGCCCCCGTCCGAGGAACACCCTCAAGAAACGTTTTAATTCACTTGCGCGCACTGCTCTTACCTTTTTCTGGAAGTTCTGTGAATTTCTACGAATACTGCACCCTCGGGTCAAGCCAGCCGTAGGAAAGGTCAACGATCAGGTTGGAAAGCAGCACCATCGTGGAGAAAAAGAGGACGATCCCCTGGATGACCGGGTAGTCCTGGTTCCCCATGGCGGTAACGGCGAGCCGTCCCATGCCGGGGATGTTGAACACCGTTTCCACCAGCACCGAGCCGCCGATGATCCCGCTCAGGCCCAGCCCCACCAGCACCACCACGGGAATCAGGGCGTTCTTCATTGCGTGGCGGATGATGACACCGCTCTCGCGCAGGCCCTTTGCCCAGGCGGTGCGGACATAGTCCTGGCGCATCACCTCAAGCATGCTGGAACGCGCCTGCCGGGCGATGGTTGCCACGCTGGTTATGGCAAGGCAGCATACCGGCATCACGATCTGCTTCGTGTTCAGCCAGAAATCATCAAACGGCGAGGTGTAGCCGAAGATGGGAAGCCACCTGAGCTTGAGTGCAAAGAGGTACATCAGCATCACGCCGAGCCAGAAGACGGGTATCGTGATCCCGATGTTGGCAAGCGCCGTCACCACGGTATCGATCCAGGTGCCACGCCGTACCGCGCAGATGATTCCGGCGGGTACCCCGAGGAAGAACGCAATGATCAGGGCAAGGATGCCCAGATGGAGCGTGATGGGAAGCCGGCGCGCGATATCCTCAAGCACGTCGCGCCCGGTGGCGATGGACTTGCCGAAGTCACCGCGGAAGACACCGCCCAGCCAGGTGAAGTACTGCACGACCATCGGCCTGTCCAGCCCGTAGGTATGCCTGAGTTCCTGAAGCTGGGACTCGGTGCTTGATTCGGCGGCAGCCTTGGAGATGAGCATCAGTATCGGGTCCCCGGGAAGTAACCGCACGGCGACAAACACCAGGATGGTGACCAGGATGAAAACGATGAGCGCATGGATGAGGCGGCGCACCACATAAGCTGCCATCGCAAACTTTCCTCGCTACGTCCGGTTCGGGTTATCAGGGTGAAAAAGCCGGGTGTATCCCGGCAAGTGCCCCTCCCGGAGCCTCCACCGGGATACACCTCTGGCAAAAAGACCTTACTTACTCAGCCAGACCTTTTCTGAGTCAAAGGCACCCCACTGACCGTAGGTGCCGAAGTTGAGCCCGTGTACCTTGCTGGTGTAGGCGTAGTTATCACCATGGAACTTGATCGGCGACCAGAGCACCATGTCGTATACCACCCTGGCGGTTGCCTTGGTGAGCTCGGGGTTTTCCGGCCTGGCGGAGAGTGCCTGCTCGATGAGGTCCTGGAAGCCCTCGGGTCTCAGGATGCTGTACATCTCGGTGCGCCCGACGGCAAAGTATGCTTCCATAAGGCTGTTCCAGTTGGCGATGATGCCCGAGCCGGTGAGGAAGATGCCTTCCCAGCCCTGCTGGCGCATTGCGCCCCACTTTGCCCAGTCCACCTTCTCAATATCGGCGGTGATGCCTACCTTTGCCAGGTCTCTCTGGACGGCAACGGCACCGTCTTCAAAATCACCGATGGCGTGGATGAGCTTGGTGCGGAAGCCGTTCGGGTAGCCCGCCTCGGCAAGGAGCTGTTTTGCTTTGTCCGGGTTATACTCGCGCGGCACGATGTCGTCAAGGTAGCCGTTCTGCCCGGGGAGGGCAAACTGGTAGGCGACCTTCCAGTAGCCATAGCCCAGTGTATCTACGATTGCCTGCTTGTTTACCGCATAATCAAACGCCTGCCGCACCTTCAGGTTCGCCCAGGGGGAGTTGGGGTTGCGGCTGTCAAAGTTGGCGGCGACCATGCCCATGTAGTTCTGCAGGATGTTAAAGCCCGCCTGCTTGAGGTCATAGATGACTTTTGCCTGCCGGGAATGCGTCACATCACCCTGCCCCGCCTGCATCGCCATGACCTGCGTTACGGGGTCGGCAATAAAAGTACCCTCAATGGCATCAAGGTAGGCCTTTTCTCCCCAGTAGCCGTCAAACCTCTCAAGGCGGATCTTGACGTCCGGCTCGTAGGAGACCTGCTTGAAGGGCCCGGTGCCCACGGCATGGGTAGCCGCCCAGTCAACGCCGTTTTTCCTGACCGCAGTCGGTGAGGCGATGACCACCCCGCCGATAGTGCCCAGGGCGGTATTGCGCCATTTCTCAAGGACAAATTTGACGGTGTATTTATCAACAACTTCTACCGACTTGATGTTCTTGGAAAGCCGGCCGGCTTCCATCATAGCGTCAAAATTGAACTTGACTGCCTCGGCATCGAAATCGGTGCCGTCATGGAACTTGACACCCCTTCTCAGGGTAAAGGTGATGGAGAGCCCGTCATCGGAAATGTCATACCCGGTAGCCAGCCGCATGACGAACTCGCCGCCCGTGAACTTGGATTCCATGAGGCTTTCCATTGCCGGGTCGGCGGCAAAGCCCTCGCCACCGAAGATCTTCGGGGCGAAGCCAAAGCCGGATGCCGGGGTGTTGCTCCAGATGATCCGCAGCGTGCCGCCTTTCTGCGGCTGTTCTGCCCCTGCGGTGGGAGTGGCGGTGACAGTGGCAACCACCGTGGCGGTGGAAGCTACCGTCTTTGTGGTGGTAACGGTGGGTGCTACCGGTGTCGGGGTTGCTCCCTTTTCCTCCTTGGCACACCCGTACGCCACACCGAGAGCAATCACCACCAGCCCCAGCACCAGCGTTACCAGTGCCCTGCACCAACTCTTCATCGCTTTTTCCCTCCGTTTGTAAATCCGTAATTAGCTTTTGTCAGTCATTTAACACCCGCTTTTTGCCCCTGCTGCCTCCTTTCTCTGGTAAAATTTTCCGCAGAATGAAATGAAGTTTCCAAAAGTGAAATGTTTTTATTAGGATAAAACTTTTACCCGGACTTGTCAATGCCCGGGCGCAGCCTGGAAAAATGCCTCTACCTCTGGTCTTTTTCTACCGCATCCGCCGCTTTTTGCGGCTGCGAAGGATATTGTGTAAAATAATACAGACCGTGGTAAAGACCAGGGTTCAGGGTCGGTTGCGGGCATCGCTTTTTAGCCCGCTCCGCCCGCGGTAAGACTGGCAGCGGTAACTCCCATTAGCAGACCGGCGTTTCGTCTTTTTCGGGGGGCTTGATGTTAGCTTATATTATACGCAGGGTAATTCAGGCAATTATCGTCGTTTTTCTCGTCACGCTCCTCGTGTTTTTCGGGATGCGTCTTCTGCCCGGTGACCCTCTCTTCATGCTCTTCAATCCCAACCAGCTCCAGAACTATACTCAGGAAGAGCTCCAGCGGATCAGGCACGAGGCGGGGCTTGACCGTCCTTTCATTGTCCAGTACTTTGACTGGCTGGGTGATGTCTTCAGGGGGGAGCTCGGCAAATCAATTCTGACAAAGACCAGCGTCACCAAGGATGTGGCAAAGCGTATCCCCGTCACGATGCACATCGGTGGGCTGGCATTCCTGCTCGGTATTGTCTTCGGCATTCCCTTCGGTGTGATCAGCGCCATCAGGCGGGGGACATGGCTTGATACCGTGGTGACGGCGCTTGCCAACATCGGGATTACGGTGCCCATTTTCTGGCTCGGGATCATGATGATATGGGCATTCGCGGTGCGGCTGCACTGGCTGCCTGCCATGGGATATACCTCTCCCGTGGAGAACTTTGTCCTGAACACGAAGCAGATCATCATGCCGGTGATCTGCCTTGCCGTTTTCCCGATCGCCAGTAACGCCCGGCAGGCGCGTTCCAGCATGCTTGAAATCTTGAGGCAGGACTACATCCGCACCGCCTGGTCCAAGGGGCTTACCGAGCGGGCGGTCATCGCGAGGCACGCCCTGAAGAACAGTCTGATCCCGATCGTAACACTGGCGGGGATGGGGATACCCATGATCGTGGGTGGGTCGGTGCTGGTGGAGCAGGTCTTCAATATCCCCGGCATGGGACGGCTCACGGTGGATGCCCTCTTCCAGCATGACTATCCCTACGTGCAGGGTACCACGCTTATCCTGACCGCGGTGGTCGTGTTCACAAACCTCCTTGTTGACATCTCTTACGGCTGGCTTGACCCCAGGATCAGGTACACGTAGGCGCCTCGGCGGTGGAATACCTTTGAAACGACGCGGAGAGTAATTCTATGACGAAAGAGACTCAGGAACTGGACGTTTTACAGGGGACTGCCCCCCGCGTGAACGAGGTAAAACGTTTCTTCAGGGTTTTTCTCAGCCGCGGGCTTGTCGTGTTCGGGCTGGTCGTGGTGATCCTCTTTCTGATCATCGCGGCGGCGGCACCGCTCATTTCTCCCTATGAGCCGAACAAGCAGAACCTGAGGGAAGCTCTGGCGCCGCCGAGTGCCAAGCATCTTCTGGGTACCGACTACCTGGGCCGGGACACCCTGAGCCGTCTTATCCATGGCTCGCGCATGAGTCTGATGGTGGGGCTTGTGGCGGTGGGCATCGCCGCGGTGGTGGGGATGGTGCTCGGTCTGGTAGCGGGTTTTTACGGCTCCTGGATAAACCTGGTGATCATGAGGGTGGTTGATGCGCTGATGAGCTTTCCGATGATCCTGCTGGCGATGCTCCTTGCGGGGCTGCTCGGCGGCGGTCTCAGGAACGTGATGATTGCCCTCGGGGTGGCGATGATCCCCGCCTATGCGCGTCTGATGTGCGGGCAGGTCCTGGCAATAAGGGAGACCGATTATGTCATGGCGGGGCGGGCAATGGGTAGTAGCAACATGCGCCTCATGTTCCGTCACATTGTGCCCAATGCCTTCCCCCCGCTCATCGTGCTGATCACGATGCAGATCGGCTCGGCCATCCTCGCCGAGGCGGGTCTGAGCTATTTGGGCATCGGCATCACACCCCCCACGCCTTCATGGGGAGCCATGGTGAACGACGGGTTCCCCTATCTTCTCACCAATCCGCTGCTTTCGTTTTTCCCGGGTGTTGCCATCATGATCGTGGTCTTCGCCTTCAACATGGTCGGCGACGGGCTGCGCGATGCGCTGGATCCGCGCCTGCGCGGCATGCTCTGAAGACAAGAAAGGCTTGTGCCACCTTGCCACCACCTCCTAACGGGTCTTCTTTCGTTGCATCCGGTTACCTAAGATACCCTTGCGCAACTATCAATTAAGTAACTCTGTGCGAGAGGGGGCAATATGCTAAGTAAAAAAACCAACCACGTGTAACAACAGCTATGTTTCCTTCCATTGCTAATGGCCGGACAAAGCGCTATACTTGTCTCAAAAACTCCGGAGGCAGGAGCTATGGCAAGGGCAAAGCAGACAAAATACGGGCATTTCATCAAACCCCTCACCTTCCGGGACTTCGGGATAGGAAGCTTCCGGCAGGGTACCGAGATGGATGCGGATCTTCTCGGCTACGACCTCAACATCCAGTACGGAATTTTCTGGGCGGCGGGCAGGATCGGAAGTACCCCCTACCATGCCGAGGTGCATGATTACGACCAGGTGATGGTCTTCATGGGGCTGGACACCTATGATGAGGGCTACCTGGGTGCCGAGGGTGAGTTCTCCATCGGCGAGGAAAGGGAAACCCACATGATCACCACTTCAACCGCGGTGGTCATCCCGAAAGTGACCCCCCACATGCCGGCGACGGTAAACCGCATGGATGACAGGTTCGTCCTGATGACGATTTCCCTCACCCGTGACCTGACCGCAACAAGGACGCTGGACCTCAGCGCTAAGCCGGCAAAGCCCGCCGAGTTCATGCGCGCGAAATACCGCGAGTATGTCCAGCCCCTTGCCTTCACGCGTAACGGCCCCTGGCACTACGGCCCCCTGAACCAGGACACGCATGACGGTGCCATCACCGACATACGCGGTAAGGGCTTTGAGTTCCACATGTCTTACGAAAGCGTCAACAGGGCACCCTACCGCTTCGGTCCTGTGCCCGATAAACCCCA
>JAOAEN010000073.1 GCA_026416775.1 Dehalococcoidales bacterium | reverse complement strand
AGATGTGTATAAGAGACAGGTATAGCTGTTCTTCTCGGTGGGGAATTTGCCGGTCCTTACCTCTTCGTAATACTCCTTGAGGGCAGCGGTCATGATGTCGGCAAGCCTGGCATACTGCTTGGCATGCCGCGGGACAAATTCCGTGAAAAGTCCGAGCACGTCGTTGATGACCTGCACCTGACCGTCGCAGGCAGGCCCGGCACCGATGCCGATGGTGGGGATCTTCAGCTTCTTTGTAATGATTTCGGCAAGCCTGTAAGGGATGGCCTCCAGGACGACCGCAAATGCCCCTGCCTGCTCAAGGGCAACGGCATCCTCAATGAGACGCCGCGCCGTATCAAGCGTCCTTGCCTGGGCCTTGAGGCCGCCGAGCTGGTGCACCGATTGCGGGGTAAGCCTGAGATGCCCCATGACGGGGATACCGCATTCCACGATCCTCCTCACCTTATCGGCAACGGTAATGCCACCTTCGAGCTTCACCGCCTGGGCACCGGCTTCCTGGATAAAGCGGGCAGCGTTGCGCAGCGCTTCCTCCGTGCTTACATGGTAGGTCATGAAGGGCATATCGCCGACGATCAGCGCGGTGCTGGTGCCCCGCACCACTGCCTTGGTATGGTGGATCATGACATCCATGGTCACCGGGATCGGGGTCTCGTAGCCGAGCACCACCATGCCCAGGCTGTCCCCGACAAGAATCATCGGGATGCCGATGCTTTCCACCAGCTTGGCGGTGGCATAGTCATAGGAGGTAATCATGACGATCTTCTCGCCCTTCTGCTTCATCTCTTTAATTTGGTTGATGGTAACTCTCATGGTGCCCCCTATGCAAATACTTCTTCACCGAGCTTCGTAACGACCGCGTTCTTTTCATCAACATGAACGATCTTCGGCTGGTAGTTCCTCGCCTCTTCCTCGGGCACCTGGGTATAGGTCAGGATGATGACGATATCGCCCTTCACCGCAAGCCTTGCTGCTGCCCCGTTGAGGCAGATAACACCGCTGCCGGCTTCCCCCTCAATGGCATAGGTGGTAAAGCGGGCACCATTGTTCACGTTGAGGACATGCACCTGCTCGTAGGGCAGGATATCCGCTCTAGCCATGAGTTCGCGGTCAATGGTGATGCTGCCTTCGTAATCAATGTTGGCATCGGTCACCCGCGCCCGGTGGATCTTGCTTTTCAGCATCGTTCTCATTGCGGTTCCCCCCTTTCATCAAGTCATCAGGCTGTTTTTAAGGCTGCCTCAAGTTCAACTGCCTGTTCCTGATTGATTTTCCCCTTTGCCAGGGCAATCGGAATCGTCTGCAGACCGAGCTCTTTATAGGCAAAAAGCAGCTCCGGAGCCTTCTCGCGGAGCATCTGAATATGCTTCTTTACCGTCCCCGCATCGCCGCGGGCGATCGGTCCGGTGAGACAGAAGGGCAGGCCGATATGTTCAATGTTGTTCAGGGTACCACGGACAAGCGGCAGAAGGGCACGGGTGGCTTCTTCAGTGGACACATTAAAGGTCTTCCAGAGATCGGTAGACATCTTGACAAGGGTGACCAAGTAGTTTGAGGCGATAACCGCTGCTGCGTGGTAGGCTACCTTATCCTGGGCTTTCAGTCTTATTGCATGCCCGCCGATGGCTGAGGCCATCTCTTTGAGGGCGGAAAAGAGCGGCTCTTCTGCTTCAATGGCAAACGTCGAACCGGGGATATTTTCAATCGCCTGGGAAACACTTGAGAATGCCTGAAGGGGATGAAAACCACCAACCGCCGCCCCTGATCTCCGCGCCGGCTCAAGGACCTCGGTGGAATCGGCACCGCTACAGTGGACGACACTCATACCGCGGTGCCACCTGACCAGTGAAGCAATGAGGGGAATTACCGCATCGGGGGTAGTGATGAAGACAAGGTCACTGCTATCGGCAACCTGCTGCTGGGTAAGAACCTTACACCTGCCGACGGCTTCTGCCAGCTTCCGTGCGGAAAGTTCGCTGCGGCTGGCAACCGCGATCACCTGATAGCCCCGGCGGCTGAGAAGCACCGCAAGGGCTGTGCCCACCGTCCCCGCCCCGATAAACCCGATCTTCATTCGCCGCCCCCGAAATAAAAAACCCCCTCGGGCTTTCCGAGAGGGCATCTGGCAAGTTTTTTTATTTTTCTGCCGTCTCGGTCGTTTCCGATCCAAGCGGTCAACGTATTTTGTTAAGGTTACCGGTCAAATATTCCGACTCACCGCCATTACGGTCGGTGGTCAATTTAATGATAGCTTAACACGTAAACTTTTGTCAATACGGCAGGCTATTGCCGCAACGACCC
The DNA here is from genome assembly GCA_026416775.1 of Dehalococcoidales bacterium. GTDB lineage: Bacteria > Chloroflexota > Dehalococcoidia > Dehalococcoidales > RBG-16-60-22 > JAOAEN01. The sequence continues at coordinate 4,417 of JAOAEN010000073.1, read as the reverse complement.
CCTATTCGTCACGCAGGAGACTACGGGCAATGGTGAGACGCATGATCTCTGAAGTACCCTCGTAGATTTCGGTAATCTTGGCATCGCGGAAGTAGCGTTCAAGCGGATAATCCTTCGTGTAGCCATAGCCGCCGTGAATCTGGAGTGCTTTGCTCGTGACAAAGCCGGCAACCTCCGAAGCAAAGACCTTTGCCATGGCGGCTTCCCTGACAAACGGCATGCCCCGGTCACAGAGGTAAGCCGCACGGTAGGTGAGAAGACGGGCGGCATCAATCCGTGTTGCCATGTCCGCAAGCATCCACTGGATGGCCTGAAAACCGGCGATCGGCTGACCGAACTGCTGGCGTTCCTTGGCGTAACCCAGTGCCGCTTCAAAAGCCGCGCGGGCAATGCCCACCGCTTCAGCACCGACGGTGATGCGACTCACGTCGAGGGCGTCCAGGGCGATCCTGAGCCCCTGTCCCTCGGCACCGATGCGGTTCTCCTCGGGCACAAAGCAGTTTTCAAAGATAAGCTCGGTGGAGATAAAGCCATGAAGCCCGAGCTTTTCCTCCTGTTTCCCGTAGGACAATCCCGGGGTCCCCTTGTCCAGCACGAAAGCGGTGATGCCGCGGTGCTTTAAAGCGCGGTCAACCGTAGCAAAGCCCACGACAATATCCGCCTTGTCGCCGATGCTGATAAAAAGCTTGCTCCCGTTAAGAAGATAGCCGCCTTCACAGCGGGTGGCAGTGGTCTGCATGCTGGAAGGGTCGCTCCCGGCTCCCGCTTCGGTAAGGGCAAAACAGGCCATCTTTTCCCCCCGGGCATGGGCAGGAAGGTATTTCCTCCTCTGGGCCTCAGTACCGTACTGGATGATGGGGACGATACCGAGGGAAAGACTCACGCGCAGGTAGTTATCAACGGCGGCAGAGACAGCCGCAAGTTCCTCGACAACGATGCAGAGTTCAAGTTTGCCCCTGCCGCTACCACCATATTCTTCGGGAATGGTCAGCCCGAAAAGACCGAGGGATGCCATCTTTCTGATCTCGGCGGCGGGGAATTCGGCAGTCCGGTCAATACGGGAAGCCACCGGGGCAATCTCGGCCCGGGCAAAGTCCCGGACAGTTGCCCGGAGCATCTTCTGTTCGTCGGTAAGCTCAAAGTCCATGCTTGCGTCCAGTATAGCAGAGAGATGGCATCCGCCTGAAATTTGAAGGTAAATGGTAGACTACCGGCTGTCCAACTTTTCTTTCACCTTCTGTACGATGGCACTCATGGTCTCACCGGCTTTACCACTGATAAGCACCGTTGCCAGCTTGTCCATGGGAGTTTCTCCGAGATTGATGATGACAAGCCTTGCTCCGGACTGCACTGCATACATCGGCATGTAGGCGGCAGGATAGACCACCAGCGTGGAGCCAATGACGATGAATACGTCTGCCCGGCGTGAACGCCGCCCTGCCTCTTCAAGCACATCGTAGGGCAATTGCTCCCCGAACATGACTACATCCGGCTTGATCACACCGCGGCAGGGAGAACAGGCCGGGATTTCCTCTCCGGCATCAAGCCGCCTTTTCACTTCTTCAAACGGGTAGCGCCGCCCGCAGTCGAGGCAGACCGCCCAGCGCATATTGCCGTGCAGTTCAAAGACGATTTCATCGGGAAGCCCGGCCCTCTGGTGCAGTCCATCAATGTTCTGGGTGATAACACAGTCAAGCCTGCCCATCCGGTAAAGCTCGGCAATAGCGATGTGGGCGGCATTGGGTGAGGCCTTATGCCCCAGAATGCCCTCACGGAAGATGTACCACTGCTTGCGGCGGCATTCCAGGTTACTGAGAAACCTGTCAATGGTGAAGTCATCGGGGTCAAAACGCGTCCAAAGCCCGCCGGGCCCGCGGAAGTCGGGAATGCCGGACTCGGTGCTGACCCCGGCACCCGTGAAGATGACCAGCCGCTGGCTTTTCGCGATAAGCCCGGCAACCTTATCAATTTTTTCGCTCAGCTCTGTGTCCATGAAGCTCCGATCACGATTTTTTCAGCATCCGGGCAAGCCTTGCTTCCAGCACCAGCCCCTCGGCAAGGGGAAGGTCAAGCCCGCATCTGACTGCCTGCTTGACATAACGCACGGCAAGCGGGTCCAGCGATTTGATCTTCGCGGCAAGCGCCTCTGCGGCGGGAAACAGTTCAACGCGCGGCACGATCCGGTTGATGAGCCTTATCCGCAGGGCTTCCTGTGCTGAAAGCCAGCGCCCTGTAAGGAGCATCTCAAGTGCCGCCGTCATACCAGTGGTGCGGGGAACTGTCTGGGTGCCCCCAGCGGCAGGGATAATTCCAAGCCCGGTCTCCGGCATGCCAAAACGTGCGTCCTCGCTTGCCAGGCGGATATCGCAGCATACCGCCATCTCAATACCCGAGCCGAGCACGTACCCGTGCATCGCGCAGATAAAAGGCTTATCGATGCTCAGGAAGAGACCCCAGACATCCCTCGCGAAGCGGGCACGACGGGCAAATACCGGGGGCGGTGCCGTCAGGAACTCGGTGAGGTCAGCCCCGGCACAGAAGGCCTTGTCTCCGGCACCTTTCATGATGGTTACCAGCACTTCCGGGTCGTCACGAATGGCTGTTAGCACCTCGTGAAGCTCGTCCCGCATCCTGACATTATAGGCATTGAGCTGCTTCGGGCGGTTGAGCGTGATATAGGCGGTACCATCGTGTTTTTCGTAGATGATGGTCTCAAAAGCACCCGCGGATATACCTGTGACCTTGCTCATGAATGACGCAATTACCCACCCTTAAAATTCGGGTTTCTCTTTTCACGGAAGGCGGTGATACCTTCGGTACGGTCGGCGGTGGTATGTAGCAAGAAATACAGATCCGCTTCAAGCCGTAACCCCTGCTCCAAGGTCATGTCCATGCCTTTAATGACCGTCTCTTTCAGGTAGCGGCTGGCGAGAGGGGCTTTGCCTGCCACCGCCTGGAATATCTTTTCCGCCTCCTGCGGGAGCATCTCCGCCAGGAAAGTATGGTTTACGAGGCCCATCTCAAATGCCCGACCGGCATCCACGGTTGAGCCGGTGAGAAACATCTCCATAGCATAGCCAATACCAACCGTCCGCGGAAGCCGCTGCGTGGCACCACCGCAGGGAAAGCCACCCTGCGTGAGCTGCGGCAGGCAGAACCGGGCATCATCTGAAGCAATGCGGATATCACAGCTTAAAGCCATCTCCAGCCCCTCGGCGATGGCATCGCCATTGATTACGGCAATCACCGGCTGTTCAATCGCGGCAATGGCTAAAGCAGGGTGGCATGACAGTTCCAGACCGTTTTCCGCACCGCAGCAGAAGCTATACCCCGCTCCGGTAATGCCCACAGCGTAAATGCTGTCATCGTGTCTTATCCTTTCGCAGATTTCGGCAAGCTCAGATGCCATCCGTGTGTCAATCATGTTGCCGCGCTCCGGGCGGTTCAACGTGATGCGGGCGATGTGCCCTTCCACAGAATAAAGAACTGTTGTGTAGGTCATGAAAAACCCCTGTATTTACCTTTCCGAATTTATCATAAATGTATCTCGTCCGAGCGTCAAGGAACGACGGCGGGGAAGCTTTATTGTTCTGGTAGAAAGCACGGTGCTATAATTTCTATAGCGCGTTTTCGGGAGGGCTCCGATTGAAATCATACCAGCAATAGACCTCAAGGATGGCAGGTGTGTCCGCCTCTATCAGGGCGCTTACGAGCAGGAGACGGTTTTCTCCGATGACCCGCTTGACGTTGCCCTGAAATGGCAGGGTATGGGGGCACCGCGGCTCCATCTCATTGACCTTGATGGTGCTGTCCACGGCGAAATCCGTAACTTCGCCATCATCAGGGATATTGCCCGTGCCATGCTCATCCCGGTCCAGGTGGGCGGGGGCATCAGGAACCTGGAGACAATAAAGAAGCTCCTGCAGAGCGGAGTTGACCGCGTCATCCTGGGTACGGCCGCGGTGGACGACCCGGCACTTGTCATTGCGGCATGCCGGCAGTACCGTGAGTCGGTCGTGGTGAGTATTGATGCGCGCAACGGAGTTGTTGCCACCCACGGCTGGGTCAGGGATACCGATAGGAGTGCCACTGCCCTTGCCAGAACGATGAAGGAAATCGGTGTGCCCCGCATCATCTACACGGACATCAACCGCGATGGCACGCTTACGGAGCCGAACTTCAGCGCGATTGCCGAAATGATTGATACCGCGAGACTCCCGGTCATCGCCGCCGGGGGGATTGCATCCCTGCACCACCTGAAAATGCTAAAGAAACTCGGTGCCGAGGGGGCCATCGTGGGCAAAGCCCTCTACACCGGTAACATCAACCTGAAACAGGCCCTCGGCGAGATCAACCAGCTTCAGGACGAGAGGAGTACCCGTGGCAAAGCTGAATTTTAACGAGAAGGGGCTTATCC
>JAOAEN010000072.1 GCA_026416775.1 Dehalococcoidales bacterium | reverse complement strand
GTCCCTCGTAACATTGACACAACGGCAATTTCATGCTAAACTCTGCGAAAAATGCGCAGAAAATGCTACTACCGAAAACCCAAGCATGGTAGAAAATGCCGGGTTTCTTTAGGTATTCATGCCTGAACAGGGCCCGGCTGGCGCAGAATCCGGAAACCGACGGTTTTATTGCACGTCCCGGTCAGGAAGTGAGACTCTGAGGTTGCGGGCGGAGACCGGGGTTATTCAGGTAGGCGGGTCATGTTACCCCGTGCTGAGTTACTGACACAATAGTGTGAGGAAGGGCAAGTATGACGACCTATATTATTCGGAGATTGATTATCGGTGTCATCATCCTGCTTATCGTCACGATGCTTGTCTTTCTGTTTGTGCGCCTGCTTCCCGGAGACCCCCTCATCGTTTACATGGCAAGCTTTGATATCCAGCAGGTGCAGAGGATCGGTCAGGAAGAGTACGAGCGTCTCCTCGCCAAATACGGGCTGGACAAGCCCATTCCCGTCCAGTACGTGAACTGGCTGGGCAAGGTCCTGCGCGGGGACCTGGGGGTCTCCATCAAACTGCAGGAAAACGTCGGCAAGCTCATGGCGGAGAGGCTTCCGCGCACCGCCTACATCGGGGCGATCAGCATGGTCATCGGCACCTCGCTCGGGATCCTCTTCGGGATCATCGTCGCCCTGAAGCGCGGGACATGGATTGACACGGTCATCACCTTTCTTGCCAATATCGGCATCACCATGCCGCAGTTCTGGCTCGGCATCCTGCTCATGTATTTCCTGTCCTACAAGCTCGGCTGGCTGCCGACAAGTGGCTGGACAAACCCGTTCCAGGATTTCTGGATGAGTACCAAGCAGATCATCATGCCGGTGATCTGCCTTTCCATCGGCGGCATTTCCGGGATGTGCCGTCTCACCCGCTCCTGCATGCTTGAGGTGATGCGCCAGGACTACGTCCGCACCGCATGGGCCAAGGGGCTTCGGGAGCGGCTCATCGTGATGCGCCACCAGATAAGGAACGCGATCATCCCTATCGTTACCGTCATGGGCGGGACCATCGGCGGTATCCTCAGCGGTTCCATCATCGTGGAGAACGTCTTTGCCATCCCCGGCATGGGGAGGCTGATGACAAGCGGTGTCTTTGACCAGGACTACCAGATAACGCAGGCGGGGGTGCTGCTCTTCGGCGGTATCGTCATCTTCTCCAACCTGCTGGTTGATATCTGCTGGGCATGGGTTGACCCGCGGATAAGGCTGGACTAAGGAGGCTCGGATGCAGGAGAAAGACCTGAAGAACAAGCTGGCTGAACCATCAACTGATGAGGAAACCTTTGTCCCGCCGCATCACAGCGAGTGGAAGCGTATCGGGCGGGTATTTTTGCGCCGTCCCATTTCCCTCATCGGGCTGATCATCGTGGCAATACTCGTGATCATGGCCATCTTTGCCCCGTGGATTGCCCCGTACGACCCGCTCAAGACCAACCCGCTGAACAAGTTTGCCCCCATCAGCTCAGAGCACTGGCTGGGCACCGACCAGCTCGGCAGGGACGTCTTCAGCCGCATCGTCTACGGTGCCCGCACCTCGCTCACCGTGGGGATCATTGCGGTTGCCACCGGCGGTGTCATCGGGATGGCGATGGGGCTTGCCGCGGCGTACTTTGGCGGCTGGGTCTCCGCCATCATTATGCGTTTTACCGATGCCATCATGGCACTGCCTGGCCTGATATTGATCCTGCTCATTTCCGGTCTCGTGGGCGGGGGGATCCCCATTGTCACGTTTGCCCTTGCCTTCGGCTCCATCCCCGGGAACTGCCGTATGATGTACGGGCAGGCGCTTTCCATCAAGCAGCGTGACTACGTCATGGCAGCAAGGGCAATGGGAATGAGCAGCTCGCGGGTCATGCTCACCCAGATCTTCCCGAACGCTTTTGCCCCGCTCCTCGTGGGGATGACCATGGCACTCGGCACCGTGGTGCTCGCCGAGGCGGGCCTGAGCTATCTGGGCATCGGCATCACTCCCCCCACGCCTTCCTGGGGCGTCATGGTCAACGACGGGCAGAAGTTCCTGATGACGGATCCCAAGCTTTCCCTCATCCCCGGGGCGGCGATCATGATCATGGTCTTCGGCTTCAACATGGCAGGTGATGGTCTGCGGGATGCCATTGATCCCACGCTCAGGGGCATCGTCTAGGCGATTACGGCATGTGCCAGTTCTTGGAGGAGGCAGCTATATGGTGCCAGTTCTGCAGGTTGAGAACCTCAAGACCACCTTCTATACCGAATACGGCGTGGTCAAGGCAGTGGACGGGGTATCGTTCTACGTTGACGAGGGGGAGATCATCGGGCTGGTGGGGGAAAGCGGCTGCGGCAAATCGGTGAGCGTGCTCTCCACGATGCAGCTCATCCAGCCGCCGGGCAGGATAGAAGGCGGGCAGGTTCTCTTCAAGGGAGAGAATATCCTCAAGTACGATCCCAAGGGTGAGGAGATGAGCTCCATCCGGGGCGGGAAAATCGCCATGATCTTCCAGGAGCCGATGACCTCGCTCAACCCGGTGCTCACCATCAGCCGTCAGCTCACCGAAGCTCTTGAAATCCACCTTGACATGGACCGTGAATCCGCCCGGCAGCGCGCGATTGACCTTCTCAAGATGGTCGGCGTGCCGGAAGCGGAAAGGCGCATTGACGACTATCCGCACCAGTTCAGCGGCGGGATGCGCCAGCGCGTGATGATTGCCATGGCGATGTCCTGTAACCCCGCGGTGATCATCGCCGATGAGCCGACGACGGCGGTGGACGTGACCACGCAGGCGCAGCTCCTTGAGCTCATGGTCGACCTCGTTACCCGCAACCACACGGCGCTGATCATTGTCACCCACAACCTGGGCGTGGTCGCCCGCTACGTGCGGCGGATCTATGTGATGTATGCCGGACGGATTGTGGAGTCCGGTCCTTCCGATGAGATATTCGAAAGGCCGCGTCATCCCTATACCGTCGGTCTGCTCGGGAGCGTGCCGCGTCTTGGAGAGAAGCGCGGCACAAGGAAGCTCGTGCCCATCGGCGGCATGCCGCCCGACCTGATCCACATGCCGCCGACATGTGCTTTTCTCCCCCGCTGTCAGTTCAAGATAAAGAAGTGCTATGAAGAGCCCTGGCCGGCTCTGCGGCAGGTCGGTGAAAACCATTTTACGGCATGTTTTGTTGATATAGGGGATAAGCTATGAACGGAAAGACAGATGAAATCCTCCTTGAAGTACAGGACCTCAAGATGTATTTCCCCATCCTGAGGGGGCTCCTGCGGCGGCGCGTAGGCGATATCAAGGCGGTGGACGGGGTCTCGTTTTTCGTGCGCCGGCGCGAGACCCTGGGGCTGGTGGGGGAAAGCGGCTGCGGCAAGACCACCGTGGGGCGCTGTGTCCTCCGCCTCTACCAGCCGACTGCCGGCACCATAAAGTTTAACGGGACGGACATTACGAAAATTCCCGAAGGCAAGCTCAAGCCCATCCGCCGCGAGATCGGGGCCATCTTTCAGGACCCGTTCAGCTCCCTGAACCCCAGGCAGACGGCGGGGAGCATCGTGGCTGACCCCCTGCGGGTGCACAACCTGGCCAGCGGCAGGGACCTGGACGAGAGGGTTGCCCAGCTTTTCCGCATGGTTGGTCTTGACCCGAGGATGGCCGACCGTGTCCCTCACGAGTTCAGCGGCGGGCAGCGCCAGCGCATCGGTATTGCCCGGGCGCTTGCCAGCCAGCCGTCGTTCGTCATCTGCGATGAGCCGATCTCCGCCCTTGACGTTTCCATTCAGGCACAGATCATCAACCTGCTTGAAGAGCTTCAGGAAAAGCTGGGGCTGACATACCTTTTCATCGCCCATGACCTCGCGGTGGTGCAGCATATCAGCAACCGCATCGCGGTGATGTACCTCGGGCGTATCGTGGAGATCACCTCTTCAGACGAGCTTTACGATAACCCCCTGCATCCCTATACGAAGGCGCTGCTCTCGGCGGTGCCAGTACCCGACCCGAAGGTGGAAAAGACGAGGCGACGCATCATCCTCAAGGGTGAGGTACCCAGCCCCGCCACCCCGCCGCCCGGCTGTCACTTTCATCCGCGCTGTGAAATCGCCACCGGCGAGTGCACCGAGCATGTGCCGCCGTTGCGCGACGTCGGCGGCGGGCATTACGTCGCCTGCTTCAAGGCATAGCATTATAAGACGAGGCGGTCCGGAGTCAAAAGAGAACGGGCTGCGGGGGGAACCCCGCAGCCCGTCGTTTTTCCACGCACGGACCCCGAGCCGGCTGCTACTGCTCAAGCCACGCAAAGGTATAGGCAAAGCTCGAGTAACCGAGCTCGTAGCCCTTGACCTTGGGGGAGATGCTGTAAAGCCCGGGCACCCAGGGGAGATAGGCAATCTGGCAGTAGTCGTCGGTCAGGCTCTTGGAGATCTCGCGGTAGAGCTGGATGCGCTTCTGGACGTCGCGCTCGCCGTTGGCGACAAGTGCCTTCTGGTAGAGCTCATCCGGCTGGATACAACTGATCCAGGTAGTCTTGCCGTTGAGCACCCCGTTGACCATGGCGCTTGAAGGCTCAACAGCGCTCCCGACAAAAGCTCCACCCCAGACGATGCCCTCCCAGCCCGTGGCGACCATGCTGTTGAAGATCGGCATGCTCACCAGCTCGAACTTGACATTGATGCCGACCTCGCGCAGCATGTCCTGGACGGCGGTGGGCATATCGAGACTCTGGAAGTCGAGGATGTACCAGGTTGTGTCAAAGCCTTTGGGATAGCCCGCCTCGGCGAGGAGCTGCTTCGCCTTCTGGGGGTTGTACTCGTAGCCGACGGTCTCAGGGTTGTACCAGACCTGCCCCTCAATGAAGATCTGGTTACTCTTATGCCCGTAGCCATAGGTAAGACCCTCAATGAGGACGTCCTGGTTTATGGCATGGGCGGCGGCACGCCTCACACGGATATCCGCCCACGGGGAGTCAGGGTTGGCTGCCGAGAACATAAGACCGCCATTGAAGATGAAGTCACTAACCTCCCGGACTTCATAGCCTTCGGCAATCATGCCGGCGGCGTCTTTTGTCTGAATACCCACGGTGTGAATTTCGCCCTTCTTGAAGGCAAGGAGCTGGGTCTCCGCCTGCGGCAGGATGCGGTACTCAATCCCGTCGAGGTAGGGCTTGCCACGCCAGTAGTTGTCATTGCGCACGTATTTGATGTACTGGCCGCGTTTGTACTCGGTGAAAATGAACGGCCCTGTTCCGACAACATTCTGGCGTTTGTATTCCGGCGGATTATCAAGGAGGAACTTCGGCGAGAACATGCGGCAGCTAAAGAAAGTGCCAAGGCTGGTGAAGGCGCCCCAGTCCCACCTGCCGTTGTCAAAGTACATGCGGACAGTGTAGTCGTCAATGACCTCGCACCGGTCCAGCGGGCGCAGGTTCGTCCAGACTTTGGAGTTGATCTGGATATCAACGTTGACCTTCACCGCCTGGGCGTTGAAATCCACGCCGTCATGGAACTTGATGCCGCGGCGCAGCTTGAAGTCAACGTAGGAGCCATCGGGGGCAATCGTCCAGGACTCGGCAAGCATCGGCTCGATGTTGCCCTTGTTGTCTGTCCGGATGAGCCCCTCGGTGCACACGAAGCTGTAGCCGGCATCACCGGGGTTGCTGATTTCGTCAGTGGAGCCGATGTTAGAAATATCAGCACTTGCTGGCATGATGAGCCAGCCACCAGATTTACCGCCCTCCGGCTTGGCAAGCTTACCAAGACCACCCGCCTGGGTAGCCGTGGGGCTGGGAAGCTTGGTAGCAGTGGGCGTAGGGGTGGGCGTGGGAGTTGCTGTCTTGGTCGGGGTTGCCGTCTTCGTCGGGGTTACCGCCGGTGTCGTCGGCTTTTCTTCGGCCTTGCCGCAGCTTACGACGAACATCCCGACCAGGACCACGATAGTAAGCGCAATAAACAGGATTTTTTTCATTACGCTGAACCTTACCTCCTTCCAGTTGTTGATCGGCTGATAATAGGCATGCTCTGGCTTACCCTTCTCTTTACCCTATTATCACCCCCTTCCTGCCGGACAACCTAAAATTCGTATTCTGCGATGTCTGATGCGGGATTTTACGCTATTGCGTGGTGAAGTCGCCCGGCATTTTCACTGTGTGGGATAATGATACAATCATGCTTCGGGGCTTGTCAAGAGAACCGACGAAGGGGAGTCCGTTGCTTTTTGTAGCTGCCGGTGCCCACCCTACCACCCACCTCCCCCTCTCAGAAATATGACGGCAGAGCGCAGTCATTCCGGCCCGAAGGGGAAGGCCGGGCAAAGTGCGACGGAGCTTCCTTATTTTTAATATATTGAGCCTCTCCCAAATAAAGTCGGCAGAGGAGTGGGAAACAGCGGCAACCAGATGGTCCACCAACCGCCTTGTTGACGGTAAAAACCGTCATTGTGTACAATCAAACTTGGTTCTCAGGCGCTTAAAGCCAGCGTTTTTTGTTGCCGGTCACGAGTCATCAGCTCTAAAAGCAATGCATCTTTTCTGAGGTATCCTTGGTCGGAAATCACGTACGGGGTCTTGAGCCTTTCTTCGAGCCGGAAAGTGTTGCCATCATCGGGGCTTCGCGGCAGGCAGGGAAAGGCGGCTACAACGTCATTGAAAACCTCCTAAGGCTGGGCTATCCCGGAAAGATTTTCCCAGTCAACCCGCAGGCGGAAGAGGTCCTGGGCATCCCCTGCTACCCCGCAATCAGCCGCCTCCCGCAGGTACCGGCGGAACTGCCTCTCCAGAACGTTGTAG
>JAOAEN010000071.1 GCA_026416775.1 Dehalococcoidales bacterium | reverse complement strand
GCTTACACACCTCACCACCTACACCACGGACAGCTTCATGGTGCTTGACGAGCAGGCCCGGCGCAACCTTGAGGTCTTCCGCGGTGCCCGATCGGGGACGGTGGAGGGCTCGCTGCTTTCCGTGATTGATGGGACGGTTACCCCGGCCGGGGGCAGGCTCCTGCGCCGCTGGCTGGGACAGCCGCTCCTTGAGGTGGATGCCATCAACCGGAGGCTCGATGCGGTGGGCTGGTTTACCGGAAACCATCTTTCCCGCCGCAGGGTTATAGAAGCCCTCAGGAACGTTGCCGACCTTGAGCGGCTCATCAACCGCGTGCGGAGCGGCATCGCCACACCGCGCGAGCTTATCACCCTCAAGCGCAGTCTTGAGGCCGTGCCCGGAATTATCGCCTCGCTTGAGGGGGCCGATGCCGCGGCGCTTGGGTGGTTTACCGGCGGTCTCAGACCGTGTCCTGAAGTGGTGGACCTGATCAGCCGGGCAGTTGTTGACGACCCGGCGGCATCACCTTCTGAGGGCAAGGTAGTCCGTGACGGCTTCTCCGAAGAGCTTGACCGGCTGCGCCGGATTGCCACCGATGCACGGCAATACCTCGCTGCACTTGAGCAGAAGGAGCGCGAGCGCACCGGGATCAAATCGCTCAAGGTGGGCTTCAACAACGTCTTCGGCTACTACATCGAGGTCTCCAGGCCCAACCTGAAGCAGGTGCCGCCGGACTATGTCCGCAAGCAGACGCTGGCCAACGGTGAACGCTTCTTCACCGCCGAGCTTAAAGAATACGAGGCGATGATCCTGAATGCCCGCGACCGCATTGAAGAGCTGGAGACGAGCCTCTTCCGTCAGGTATGCCAGCAGGTGGCGGCTGCAGCGGAAAGGATCCTTACCCTTGCCGGGGCACTGGCACATCTTGATGTGTTTTCTTCCCTTGCCGAGACTGCGGTGCGCTATCGCTATGTGCGCCCGGTGCTTGACGAAAGCCATGTGATCGACATAAAGCAGGGCAGACACCCGGTGGTGGAGAGGAGCCTTGAAGCCGGCCGCTTCGTTCCCAACGATACCTATCTTGCCGCCGATGATGCCCAGCTCATCGTCCTCACCGGGCCGAACATGTCGGGTAAATCAACCTACCTCCGCCAGGTTGCCCTGATCGTCCTGCTTGCCCAGATCGGGAGCTTTGTGCCGGCAGAGTCGGCGAGGATCGGCATCGTTGATCGCATCTTCACGCGCATCGGCGCCCGGGACGACCTTGCCGCCGGGCAGTCCACGTTCATGGTGGAGATGGTGGAGACCGCCAGCATCCTGAACAACGCCACGCCGCGCTCGCTCATCATCCTTGACGAGATCGGTCGCGGCACCTCGACCTATGACGGGCTTTCCATCGCCAGGGCGGTTGCCGAATACATCCACAACTGCGAGCGGGTGCGGGCGCGCACGGTCTTTGCCACGCATTACCATGAGATGGTCAGTCTGGCGGACTACCTGCCGCGCGTGAGGAACTTCAACGTGCTGGTGAAGGAAGAAGGGGGGAAGGTCATCTTCCTGCATAAAATCGTGCCGGGCGGGGTGGACAAAAGCTACGGCATCCACGTGGCGGAGCTTGCCGGGCTGCCAAGAGCGGTGCTTGAGCGTGCCCGGGAAATCCTCGCGGAGCTTGAGAAAAACGGGCGCCCCGCCGCAGGACCCGTCAGGAAAGAGATGGTTACCCTGCAACTTCCGCTCTTCGGGCAGAAATCGCCGGTTGAGGAAGAGTTGCTCAATCTGGATATCGACGGGATGACCCCGCTTCAGGCGCTCAACAGGCTCTACGAGCTGAAGAAGAAGGCGTCCGAAAGGCAGAAAAGCTGAGAAGGGAGGCAGTCATGAAGATACTGGCAGTTTCCTTCAGCCCTCGTAAGGACGGAAACACGGTTTTTATCCTTGAGAGGGTGCTCAGCGGTGCCCGCAATGCGGGTGCCGAGGTTGAGCTTTACAGTGTGGCGGACAAGACCATCCAGCCCTNCGACGGCTGCTGGGCATGCACCCGCAGCGGTAGCTGCCATATCAAGGACGATATGGCAAGTCTCGGTGAGAAGATGCTCAATGCGGACGGCATCGTCTTCGGCACGCCGGTCTATTTCTACGGGATGACCGCCCAGGCGAAGGCGGTCATGGACCGCTCCATTGCCTTCGGCAGCCCCGAGCGCAGTCTTGCCAATAAGGTGGGGGCGGTGGTGGCAACCGCAGGCAGCCTCGGGCTTGCCGATACCGTCAAGGACTTCATCTTCTACATGGTCACGCGAAGGATGCTCATCGCCGGCTATGTGGCGGCATATCCCGGAAGCCCTGAGGAGCTTGCGAGGATGGAGAAGTGCCTGAAGGCGGCCGAAGACCTGGGCAGAACCATGGTGGCGCTGGTGAAATCGGGCTTCAGGTATCCCCTTGAGCTCATGGGGCGCCCCATCGCCTACGGGACGCACACGAAGTAGGGGAAAAGGACATCGGGGGCTTATACTTGTTTCCCCATCTCATGTGACCGAAGGTATCATCCGCGCGGGCGGACCCGTGAGGGAATGGGAACCAGGAGGGACGGGCATGGCCCTGCGAATGCTGGCGCGGTCTTTTGCGGCGGAAGAAGGCCGCAGGTCCGGTTGACCCGGCGCCGGGGATGGATGCCTCACTTTTTGAGCGGGCGCAGGATTGCCCGGCAGGGTGCGGCATCGCCATTGTACATGAGGAGCGGAAGGCACAGCAGCTCATATTCACCTGCCGGCACCCCGGCAAGGGCACAGTCCTCAAGGATATAGATACCGGCACCAAGCAGTGTTTCATGCACACGGGCGATATTGTCTGCCTCCTTGCGGTGGCCGACGGTGATATTGTCCAGCCCGACAAGGATGACCTTTTTCCCGGCAAGGTACTCCGCCGCAGCCACGTCAAAATAGACGTAATCGTCGCTGAACTGGTCTCTTTCGTAAGCCTGCGGGGAGTTGCGCGTCTTGAAGAGCAGCCGCTCGCCCTTTCTGATATTGTGCTTTTCCAGCTCTTCCACCTTTATTTTCTCCGGGTCACTGATCTCAATCACCCTTGCCGGCCCGATCGTGGCATCAAGCGGCATATCGCTTATCGTGGAGCCATCGGCGATGAAATGGAGCGGGGCATCAATGTGGGTACCGGTATGCGAGATGATCTCCAGCATGGACATGGTGACCTTTGCCCCGAGGGCACGGTCGCTCATCCGGTAGATACGGGGCGGCACGGGATCGGTGGGGAAATACACCATGCCCTGTCTGAGGGGCACCGTGATATCATACCAGCCAGCGGGCACTTTAACTGCCATGGGAAGCCTCCTCAAAAGCAATATTGCTTAAAGGATAGGCGAGCCCGGCCGATAAGTCAAGAAAGCCAACTTACCGGATGCGGCTACCTCTTCTGCCCGGCCGGGAAGTCCAAGCCTTCCCTCAGACAGAAGCCCCTCTATCCATCTGACGAAGGACTTCACTTCACCCCGGATGTTGGGCCGCGGGCTTTCTGGCTGGCGGGGTTCCGGGGTGGGAAGGTCGCCGGAGGCAAGAGAAAAAATTCCATAAGACATAAAACATTTCTTAACAAATATCTGTTACAATAAAAATAGACCAAAAATACGGGAAACCTTTAGCCGAAAGTAGGGGCTGGGGTCGTTGTGGGGGCACCTGTGTTACCTGCTAGAATTTTCTGGTAGCGTTTACAAACCTTCTGTCTTCATTTTCGTTATATATCGTGAGGAGTTTCATGGACTGGCGTTGTCTAGTGGAAAGGGTGTTATTTTTGAGGCGGACTGTCCCCGTGTCCGGTGGTGTTGAGATTCAGAGCAAGACGATCAGGGTCAATGGACTTCTGGTGCATTACTACGTTGCCGGCCGCGGCGAGCCGCTTATTGTGGTGCATGGCGGGGGTGGTGATGCCCGTACCTGGTGGGCAAACATCGCGGAGCTTGCACAGAAGTACACCGTCTATGCCCCGGACCTTCCCGGCTACGGGGCAAGCCAGCCGATCGGTGAAGTGTATTTCATCCCCGAGCTGTCCGAGTTTCTTGATGACTTTGCTACCGCCATTGGGCTTGACAGGTTCTACCTCATCGGGCATTCGCTCGGTGGCGGGGTGGCGCTCAGCTATACCCTGAAGTGCCCGCACAAGATAAAGAAGCTGGTGCTGGTCAGCAGCCTCTGCCTGGGAAGGGAGATTGCCTTCTGGGTGAGGTTCCTCTCCGTGCCGGCTTTCATCCGTTCGCTCGGAGCGCTGACGAAGGCCGTGCTTCAGGGCATCAGGTGGGTGGCGGAGCGCCTCAATCCGGCGGGGTACATCATGCCGCTCAGCCCGGCAAGCATTACGCTTGGCGGTAGTATCACGAGCCTGCGCCAGCAGTCCCTGGTGCTGGAAGACCGCCTCGGAGAGCTGAACGTGCCGACGCTCCTTGTCTGGGGGACGAGGGACCCGATCGTGCCCGTGGAACATGCCTACCGTGCGGCGGAAGTGATCCCTGATGGTCGCGTGAAGATATTCTCCGGTCACGGGCACAACGTCCACCGCGAGGCGCTTTCTGAGTTTTCCCGCCCCATCATCGGGTTTCTGGACTAGCCCCTGGCGTGATTCCGCTGGACCTCCTCGTATTCGGCGACAATGTCCTTGTGCCGCATGACCGCCCTGCCGATACCGTACCTGCGGCTGAGCCTCAACGGCACGCAGCAGCAGCTACAGCAACTGCATATGGCGTAGAAATCGCCGTGACAGCGCAGGATGGTGAGGACAAGCCCGCGGCGGTGGCTTTCATTGATGATGTCGAGGGCCTCTCCGCGGGTTATTTCACGGCTGTGCCCGGCGTGGCTCAGGATGTGCCGGCCCGGACCGATCAGGATCTCGGTATTGAGAGGGTGAGCGCATTTCCTGAAGGTCTTCCGGCAGGCACACGGCGTCAGGGCAAGTCCCCCGGCAATGGCAATGAGCCTTTCCGCCTCTTCCCGTGTCAGGAGATAGGCATGGTGCCAGCGGTCGCCGAAGGCGTTGGCGATGCTTCTCACCATCCGTCCCAACAGGGGTACCCGGGTGAGGCCGCCGAGGATGATATAGAGCCTCAGGATGAACGGGCGGTTTACGGCATAGAGCCTGAGGGTGTGGTGCATCTTACATCCGCGGCTTGCAGATAATTTCCTTCACCCTCAGGTTGAAGTAGCGGTGGGTGTAGGACGGCTGCACGACGATGGCGGTATCCGCACCGCGCCCCGTCCCCCCGATGGCGATGATCTCTTCATCGGTGCGTACGTGCCCCGCATCGCAGGCCATGGCGGCAATCTCGCAGGCGACCTTCATTCCCTGCCCGAAGGTGCGCAGTGTCATGGCAACGATATCTCCCACGGCAAGGCTGGGGGGCGGGGGGCTGGTGGCGCCCAGCGCGCGGTGAATTCCACCAAAGGCATGGGCGGCGGTGACGATGATCCCGCCCTTACCTTCCACGATACGGCGGTTCTCCGTGGTGAACTCCTGTGTATCGGGATCGCGGAAACCGGCAACATGCGTCACCACCACGACCTTGAGACCTTCAAAGGTGTTGACCGCTTTCACCGCGGTATCCCCGACGGTTGAGGCAATGACGACCGTCTTTATCCCGAGCTCCCGGGCGCGGGTGCGGGCAAGCTCAAGCGTCTTTTCCGTGTTCTGTGCCCCGGCCCTGGCGAAATAGAATGTCTTTGCTTCCATGCTTTCTCCTTTCGGACCGCTGGCTGGTATTCAGGCATTGCTCACCAACATATCCCCAGAAGAACCGGGACTTGATCACAGCCGTGGTCCCTCCGCTTTGAGTTTAGCATTCGTAGTCTGCCGGCGCAAGGCGGCGGTATGTTGGGCTTTCGCGTTCGCTTTTCGCCTTCATCCGGCTGGCCCGTCATGCTCGGCCATTTTATTCCTTCTCCGTCCAGAGGGCTTCTTTCTGCGGTGTTTGTGGTTGCCCGTCCTGAAGGGAATGTGTTATATTCAGAGAGGTAATGGAAGAGGAGTTAGGTTTTCTTCCTTCGGGCGGGGTAACCTCACCCCAGGGTTTCCTTGCCGGTGCCACGCGCGCCGGCATTAAATATGCCGACCGCCGTCGTCTTGACCTTGCCCTGCTTTTTTCAGAAGTACCGGCGACAGTGGCCGGGGTCTTTACCACCAATAAGGTCAAGGCGGCCCCGGTGCTGCTTGATGAGAAGCGGGTGAAGGGGGGCAGGGCACAGGCGGTGGTGGTGAACTCCGGCTGCGCCAATGCCTGCACGGGTGAAAAGGGCATGGCGGATGCCGTTGAGATGGCCGAGCTTGCGGCGCGCAGGCTCGGTATTGCCGGCGGAGACGTGCTTGTTGCCAGTACCGGAGTCATCGGAGTGCCGCTGCCGATGGAACGCATCCGCACCGCCATGGGGGAGATCACTCTCTCGGTTGAGGGCGGTCATGATTTCGCCCGGGCCATCATGACCACGGATACGGTGCCCAAGGAGGTCGCCGTCAGGGCAGGCGGCTTTACCGTCGGCGGGGTGGCGAAGGGCTCGGGGATGATCCATCCCCAGCTTGCCACGATGCTTGCCTTCATCACCACGGATGCACCGGTTGATGCGGGGTTCCTGCGCCGGGCGCTCAGGCGGGCGGTTGATATGTCTTTCAACATGGTGTCCGTTGACGGGGATAGCTCCACGAATGATACGGCTGTAATCTTTGCCAACGGCATGAGCGGAGGTGAGGTCATCACCGCAGAAAGCCCGCGGGCTGGAATCTTCCAGCAGGCACTCAACCAGGTCTGCATGCACCTTGCCCGCGAGATGGCCCGTGATGGTGAGGGGGCAAGCCGCCTGATTGAGGTAAGGGTGAAGGGGGCAGGGAGCCTTGCCGAGGCACGTAGCTGCGCCCGTACCA
>JAOAEN010000070.1 GCA_026416775.1 Dehalococcoidales bacterium | reverse complement strand
GGCGAAGGCCGAGGCCACCGCCGCGGCCGTGGCCTCGGTCCGGATCATAGCCGCACCTGTCACGACGCTGTCGTGTTCGGCGAGGTTGGCCGTCATCGTGCCGAGGGCGACGGCCGAGTCCGAGAGCGCCTCGAGTGCCATGGCAAGCTCGCGCAGGCTATAGGCACCGGTCTTCAGCGTGATGCGCTTGAAACCAATATCGCGCAGCCGCTTGACTTCCCTGTAGAAACCTTCCTCATCAATGAACCCGAGCCGGCTGTGGCGTTCAAATTCCTTCAGCGCCCCGGACTTAAAGGCCTCCTGCACCACCGGGTTTGACGGATCCGGGGTAACGATATAACCGCGCTTCTGCAGTTCCAGCGCCCTTTCCAGACTGCTTACCTTAATCTCCCCGCCGATACACTTGGCACCCTGTCCCCACTTTAGTTCAATGGTTTCGAGCTTGTGCTTGCGGTGCACGTATTCGGCAACACCAAGGCGTGTGTCTTCCACGTTCATCTGCACGAGGATCTCGCCGTAGCCCTGATGGTAACGTCGGTAGATCTCAATACGCCGGTCCATATCCGGGGCAGAAGTCACTTTGCCCTTGGCATCACGCTCAAGTTTCGGGTCAATACCGCAGACGTTCTCACCGCAGACAATCGTAATACCGGAAATCGCCGCGCCCACGGCAAAATGTTCCCAGTTCTTGCGCGCGATCTCGGTGGAACCAAGTGCCCCGGTGAAAATGGGGACCTTCATTTTCACCTTGATATCCCAGCCATATTCGGTCTCGGTATTGACCGCGGGGAAGATGGCGGTATCAGGATCGGCATTCACCCCCCGGGGAAGCCCTCTGGCTCCCATCGCGTACCCCTGGATGTTGAGGTGGGAATAGTCAACCGGGTAGTCCTTATCTCCACCGGCGGTGATTTCTCCGAATGGCCCTGGATAGATCAGTTCGCGACCGCGGAAACTGGCTTTAAAAACCTCGCAGTTACCGGTGCACCCGTCAATACAGCGGGTGCAGAGACCGCTCATCGGGGCGACATTCCGCGAGCGGTTTGCCGTACGGGTTGCATCGTTGGCATTAGGACGTTGCAGGTTCATTATTTTTTCTTCCTCCACTAATTTATAGGAAATTTACAGGCATACGGCAACCGATTACCATATGCCCGGCATACAGTTGATATTATAGGTTGGAGCCGTTTCTCCTGTCAATTCAAGATGACTCGCATAGTAGCTCGTAGTTTTGCTCTATCTTGCTACCGGTGAGTCAGCATCCTATAATGGATGAAGCCGGAAAAACACGGGTCTTTGCCAGATGAGAATACTCATCACACAGGAAACCGACTGGCTCAGGCGTAATCCGGCCCAGCAGCACCATCTTGCCGAGCTCATGTCACTGCGCGGGCATGAGGTCCGGGCGATTGACTATGAACTCCTCTGGAGGAAGAACCGGAATGGCAAATTATTCGCCCGAAGGCAGGTCTTTGAAAACGTTGCTAAGATATATTCCGGTGCCCGGGTGACGGTCGTCCGTCCCGGCATGGTCAGGCTGCCTTACCTTGAGTATCTGTCGACTGCCCTGACACACCGCGGGGAAATTGAGCGTCAGGTGCAGGAATTCAGCCCTGACGTTATCATCGGGTTTGGTATCGTAAATAGCCTCTCGGCGCTGCTTGCCGCACGGAGATACGGGCTACCCTTTATTTACTACTGGATAGATGTGCTGCACCGTCTGATCCCGCAGAAGGCGTTCCAGCCGCTCGGCTTAATGATTGAAAAGGCGGTACTGCGCCGCTCCGACATGGTCCTGGTCATCAATGAGGCGCTGAAAGACCTTGTCGTCGGCATTGGGGCGGACCCGGCGCGTACCCGCACGGTGCGGGCAGGTATCGACGATACTATCTTTAACCCGGCGGTGGCCGATAGGAATGCTATCCGACGGCAGTACGGGATTCCCCTTGGTGATACCGTTCTTTTTTTCATGGGCTGGCTGTACCGCTTTTCCGGGCTAAAGGAAGTGGCCCAGGAACTTGCCCGTCTTCATCATACCGAAGTCAGGCTGCTCGTTGTGGGTGAGGGCGATCTCTACGGCGAGCTGGAGAAAATCCGTAATGATCTCCATCTCGGGGAGAGGCTCATTCTCACCGGCAGGAAGGATTATCACGAAATACCGTCGTTGATTTCTGCCGCCGATATCTGCCTGCTTCCTGCCTATCCCGATGAGAAAATCATGCAGGACATCGTCCCGATCAAGCTCTATGAATATATGGCGATGGGAAAACCGGTGATCGCCACGAGACTGCCTGGTGTGCTCAGGGAATTCGGTACGGATAACGGCATCGTCTATGTCAGCCGTCCGAAGGAGGTGCTTACCAGGGCACTTGAACTTGTCCGGGGCGGGGCCCTTGAAGATCTTGGTGCGAAAGCCAGAAAATTTGCCATGAGAAACCGCTGGCAGAATGTTGCCGATGAATTTGAAAATATCCTGAAGGAAGTGATTGCCGCAGGAAAGAAGAAATCGGGGTGAGAGGATTTGAACCTCCGACCTCAGCGTCCCAAACGCTGCGCGCTAAACCAACTGCGCCACACCCCGCTGCCTTAAAAGTATAGACAAGAAAGCATGCCCTGACAAGATGGCCCTTCAGGATGGTGGAGGATAACCCAATTTATCCTTGTCTTCCGTTCGATCTGGCTTAACGGCAATCAGGGCACTTCTCGTAGTCGCTTAATGGGGTGCCGGAGACCTTGGCAATGTATCTTATTTGCTTTTCTGGTGCCCAGTACTGCCCGCAGACAGCGCATTTCCTCATGGGGAACTGCATCTCCTGATGTGGCCATTTGATGATTCTCCTGCCGCGGATGTCCTTGACCGTGATCGCATCGGTCGGGCAGCTATAGGCGCAGGAGCCGCAGCCGATACATGCCTCGGAGAAGTTTTCCCCGAACGGTGTGGTGAGCCCCCGAAAACCCCTGCGTTTGGCAAGGCTGATTGCCGCCACTCCCACCACCTCGCTGCAGGTGCGGGCACAGTTGGCACAGAGAATGCACTTGCCGTTACCGCTCTGCTCCACGAAACGTGTCTTTTCCACCCCGAACTGCCTTGCCATATTGCGGATGACTTCGGAATCGGGGCAACGAGCAAGCAGCAGCTCAAGGAGCATCTGTCGTATCTTCCTGAGCCTGGGGGTATCCGTCTGAACGTTTAACCCCTCCTCTACCTGGTAGATACATGATGTAACTAGCCTCTCCCTGCCTTTTGCTGTCCTGATCTCCACAAGGCAGAGCCGGCAGGCACCATAGGGGGAGACAGCCTCGTTCTCGCAGAGGGTGGGGATGTAGATGTTGTGGTCACGGGCGGCATGAAGTATGGTACTACCCGCATCAGCCTGGATTTTTCTTCCGTTTATCGTTAAGTTCACCATAGTATTTTCCTTAACTAGCTCTTCGTTTCCACTGCCGCAAACTTGCAAACACCGGCAGGGCATCTTTTTTCAGTGATGTGGGCGAGATACTCATCCCTGAAATATTTGAGCGTGCTCATCACGGGGTTGGGTGCCGTGGCACCGAGCTGGCAGAGTGAGGCATCCACCAGCGTTGCCGAAAGCTCCTCAAGGAGTGTGATGTCCTCTTCCCTGCCCTGCCCCGCCACGATGCGGTCAAGGATGTATTTCATCTGTCTTAAGCCTTCACGGCAGGGCACGCACTTCCCGCATGATTCTTCCTCAAGAAAGCCGATATAGTAGCGGGCGATGTCAACCATGCAGGTCTTTTCGTCCATGACGATCATCCCGCCCGAGCCCATCATTGACCCGACTTTGGTAAGCTCATCGAAATCAACGGGCAGGTCAAGCAGGCCTTCCGGGATGACGCCGCCCGAAGGGCCACCGGTCTGCACTGCCTTGAACTTCCGCCCCTTGGGAATGCCACCGCCGATTTCAAAGATGATCTTTCTCAGGGTGGTACCCATGGGCACCTCGACAAGCCCGGTATTGGTGATGTTCCCCACGAGGGCAAAGATCTTGGTACCCTTGCTCCCCTCGGTGCCGATCTTGGCGTACCAGTCGGCACCTTTGTTGATGATCAGGGGCACGTTGGCCCATGTCTCCACGTTGTTGAGGTTGCTCGGCTTGCCCCACAGCCCCTGCTCCGAGGTGTGGATATATTTTGCCCTGGGTTCCCCGACCTTACCTTCAAGGGATGCCATAAGTGCTGTGGACTCCCCGCAGACAAAAGCGCCGCCACCGCGCTTGATCTTTACCGAGAAGCTGAAGCCTGAGCCGAGGATGTTCTCGCCGAGCAGCCCGTATTTTTCCGCCTGCTCGATGGCAATGCGCATGTGCTTCACGGCAAGCGGGTACTCGTTGCGGATGTAGATAAAGCCTTCATGGCTGCCGATGGCATAGGCACCGATGATCATCCCCTCAAGCACGCTGTGGGGGTTACCTTCCACAAGGCTGCGATCCATGAAAGCCCCCGGGTCTCCCTCATCGGCATTGCAGATGACGTATTTTGGCTTGCCGGGGGCATTCCGTGTGCTTTCCCACTTGAGCCCGGTGGGGAAGCCGGCGCCGCCTCTCCCCCGCAGCCCCGATTTCTTGATTTCGGCAATGATTTCCTCGGGTTTCATCTTGAAGGCTCGGGGAAGAGCCGTGTAACCGCCTATGGCGATGTAATCCTCAATTGAAGTCGGGTCAATGAACCCGTTGCTACCGAAGATAAGCCGCGACTGCAGCTTGTAGAACGGGACCTCGGTTTCGTTTGCAATCTTCTGTCCGGTCACCCGATCCGTGTAGAGCAGCCTGTCCACGCGGTTGCCCTTGACAACAGTCTGCGTGACGATCTCCGGCACGTCCTTGTCCCGGACGCGCTGGTAAAGGATATCATGCGGTCTGATGACCACAAGCGGTCCCCGCTCGCAGAAGCCATGGCAGCCGCTTATCTTGAGGCTTACCTTATCTCCGAGGTTCTGCTTTTCCAGCTCTTCACGGAACGCAGCGACAACGCGCTGGCAGCCGTGGCTGTGGCATCCCGTCCCGCCGCAGACGCTGATGACGGTCTGGGCTGCGTCCCGGCGGCTGATGATTGACTGTCTTAAGGCTTCTAGTTCCTTGACCGATTTTAGCTTTGTCACGGGCGTTCTCTCCGCTTGCTAAGAATAGTTTCCAAGCATCCCGCTAACCTTCTCCGGGGCCATCTCACCGTAATAGTCCTGGTCAACGATGACCACCGGTCCCAGAGCGCAGGAGCCAACGCAGTTGACGGTCTGGAGCGTGAACCTCAAATCGGCAGTATTCGCACCGGCCTTGACACCCAGTTCCTTTTCTATCTGGGCAAGCACCTTGTCCGCGCCGCGGACATGGCAGGCGGTACCCATGCATACCTGAATCAGATGTCGCCCTCTTGGCTCGAGGCTGAATGCCTTAAAGAATGTTACCACGCTGTAGACCTGGCTTAAGGGAATGCCAAGACCGCGGGCAATTTCCTCCAGTGCCTCCCGGGGAAGATACCCGATGGCTGCCTGCGTATCATGCAGGATATCAATCAGGGCTGATTTATCCTGTTGGTACTTTTTCAGCACCTGTCTTGTCTTTTCTCTGAACTCTCTGACTGCCATATTTTACCTTCTCCAGTAGTTTCTGGTATTCCAGCTCCACGCGTTCCTGTATCTGGGCAATCACGCCGTCACTCAGGTGGCGGAATCTGCCCTGCACCTTCAGATAATCGGTGACCGGTCTCAGCTTGGGCAGGTCCAGACTCAGCTTGTAGATGCCGTTTTCAACCTCGTAAAGAGGGAACATACCGGTCTGCACCGCAAGGCGCGATAGTTGGTTGATGGTATCGGTCGCGCTGCGCCAGCCGGTGGGGCAGACGGAAAGCACGTGAATGTAGGCGGGACCGGGCGTGTTCACCGCCTTGCGCACCTTTTCCATGAGGTCGAACGGATAGCCGTGGGTGGCGGTGGCAACATAGGGAATATTGTGTGCCACGGCGATCTCCGCCATGTTCTTTTTCCAGGTCACCTGCCCGATGCTCTTTTTCCCCGCCGGCGAAGTTGTGGTCACCGCTCCAAAGGGCGTTGCCGAGGAGCGCTGGATACCGGTGTTCATGTATGCCTCGTTGTCAAAGCAGATGTAGGTGAAATCGTGTCCTCTCTCCAGTGCCCCGGAAAGCGCCTGAAGACCGATATCGCTGGTGCCACCGTCGCCGGCAATGGCTACCACTTTGGTGTTCTCCGGAAGTTTCACACCCTTGCGGCGCATTGCCTTGTAGGCGGCCTCAATGCCTGAAGCCACCGCTGCCGTGTTCTCAAAGAGGGTGTGTATCCAGGGGACTTGCCAGCTTGTATAGGGTAGCTGCGAGGCCACGATTTCCATGCACCCGGTGGCATTGGCGACAATGACATTGTTGTCCAGCGCCTTGAAAGCCAGACGCACCGCGAGGGCTTCCCCGCACCCGATGCAGGCCCGGTGCCCCGGCGCAAAGTTTTCCCGTTTCTTAATGAGTCGGGGAACATATACTGCGTATCTTTCCATTATTATTCCCTCACCCCGTAGATCTCGTACTCGTTCTTGCTCCCCTTCCGGGCGATCTCGATCCCCTTACGGATGATTTCCTTGAAACCGGTAACGGTGGTATCACGCCCGCCGAGACTGATGACAAAGCTCACCACCTTAGGACGTTTTTCTAGGTTGTAGAGGGCGGATTTCACCTCTGATGCCACGGGGCCACCCGGACCGCCAAAGGAGATTGCCCGGTCGGTCACGATGAGGACATCCGCGTCCTTTACCGCCTCGCGGAATTCCTCAAACGGGAAGGGACGCCAGAGCCGGAGGCGTATCTGTCCCACGTCCATCCCTTCCTCACGAAGTTCATCAATGGCAACCGAGGCTGTCTCCCCGAGGCTGCCCATGGTCATGAGCAGTACTTTTGCCCCTTCGGTGCGGTATTTTTCCACCGGCTTGTACTGT
>JAOAEN010000006.1 GCA_026416775.1 Dehalococcoidales bacterium | reverse complement strand
TAGGTGAGCATCGTCTCCGGCCAGTGCACCCACGGGGCATGGATGAACTCAAGCGTCCTTCCGCCCAGGGCCACCGTCTCTCCGTCGGCGACGGTGACAAATCTGTCCTCGGCCACTCCGTAGCGGTCGATGAGAAGCCCCTTACACTTCGGAGTGCAGACCGCCTTCGCCCGGGGGAATTTTGCCAGCACCTCAACGATGCTCCCGCAGTGGTCAGGCTCGGCATGGTTGAAGACGACGTAGTCAATATGTGCCACTCCGAGCTCCCCGAGGTTCTTGAAGAGGATGTCCTTCATCGGCGGGTCAACCGTATCAATGAGGGCGGTCTTGCTCTCCCCTCTAACAAGATAGGCGTTGTAGCTGGTGCCGTCGGGAAGCGGAATGAGTGAGTCAAAAAGCCTTCTATCCCAGTCAACCGCCCCGACGGAATAGATCCCGTCCCTTATTTCCCTCGGCTTACTGCCATGACGGTCGGCCATAGGTCCTCCTTCGCTAAAGCTATCATGCCGATTAAACCACGAAATGCCGGTTTCAGGCAAAGACAAAAGTCACACCACTTTTTATTATATCCCCGGACCCGCCCGCTTTACCGTGGGTGTGAAAAACGTTAAAATAATAGTGCAGGCACGGTTTTCCCGCAAGTCCCCCAGGCCGGGCTAAAAGCTTCCGTGCATCCGGTCAAGAAGGGCATTTCGTGTACCGCGTTGAAGTCTGGGTAAAAGAAGGTTTCCCCGACCCCCGCTCCGAAGGGCTGCTCCGGGACATCGTTGACCTCGGGATCAGGACGGTTACGCGCGTGCGGGTAAGCACGATCTATCTCCTTGAAGGGAAGCTCACCGATGCGGAGCTCACGCGTATCTGCCGCGAGCTCCTCACCGACCCGATCGTGGAGGACTACGTGACCGGAGAGACCCCGGCCCCCGCCGGGGCACGGCTGGTCGAAGTTGCCTATAACCCCGGGGTGATGGACCCGGTCGAGGATAGCGTCAAGAAGGGCATCCGCGACCTCGGTATCGCGACCATCGGCGCTGTGCGCACGGCAAAAAAATACCTCCTCTGGGGTAACCTCAGCGATGATGAGCTGGCATCCATCAGCGATAAGCTCCTCGTCAACGCCGTCGTCCAGCACGTGGTCGCCCGCCGGGAAGCGGTAAGCCTGCCTCCGGCACACTATAACTTCAGGCTGCAGACGGTAGACATCGCCGCCATGGATGACGAAGCCCTCATGGAGCTGAGCCGCGGCAGGTTCTGGCTGAACTTACAGGAGATGCGTGCCATACAGCACTACTTCCGCACTCTGGGCAGGAAACCCACCGATGTCGAGCTGGAGACGCTGGCGCAGACATGGTCGGAGCACTGCATCCACAAGACATTCAAGGGCAGGATCACGTTCAACGGTCGGGTAATCGATAACCTCCTCCGGAGCACCGTGATGAAGGTCACCGATGAGCTTGCCAAGCCGTGGTGCCTTTCTGTTTTCCGCGATAATGCCGGTGTCATTGACTTTGACGGGCGCTATGCCGTCTGCTTCAAGGTGGAGACGCACAACCACCCGTCGGCGGTCGAGCCCTACGGCGGGGCGGCAACGGGCATCGGCGGGGTCATCCGCGACCCGCTGGGTACCGGGCTCGGTGCCAAGCCCATCATGAACACGGATGTCTTCTGCTTCGGTCCGCCGGACTATCCCTACGAAAAGCTCCCCAAAGGTGTCCTGCATCCGCGGCGCATCTTCAAGGGGGTGCGTGCCGGCGTCGCCGATTACGGCAACCGCATGGGCATCCCCACGGCAAACGGTGCCGTCCTCTTTGACGAGCGCTACGTGGGCAACCCCCTCGTTTACTGTGGGACGGTGGGCATCATGCCGGTCGGGATGAGCCAGCGGGGCAAGCAGAAGCCCGGCGACCTCGTGGTTGTCGTCGGGGGGAGGACGGGACGCGATGGTATCCACGGGGTGACCTTCGCCTCCGGCGAGCTGGACAAGGAATCGGAGACGCTTGCGTCAAGCTCGGTGCAGATCGGCAACCCCATCATGGAAAAGAAGGTGCTTGACGCCATCATGAAGGCGCGCGACCTCGGGCTTTACTCCCGCATTACCGATTGCGGGGGAGGCGGTCTTTCCTCTGCCGTCGGTGAAATGGCGGAGGAGACCGGAGTGCGCGTCTACCTTGAGAAGGTACCCCTGAAATACAGCGGGCTTTCCTACTCCGAGATCTGGATCTCCGAATCACAGGAGCGCATGGTGCTGGCGGTGAGCCCGGAGAACGTTGAGCGCCTTATCGAGATCTTCAGGAACGAGGACGTGGAAGCCACGGTCATCGGTGAATTCACCGATACGCGACGCCTTGAGCTTTTCTACGAGGGCAACCTCGTGGCTGACCTGGACATGCAGTTCCTGCACAAGGGGCTGCCCCAGATTGAACGCAGGGCCGTCTGGGAGCCGCGCCAGTACCCCGAGCCAGATTTCCCCCCGCTCGCTGACCTCACCGGGGACTTAAAGAAAATCCTCGGCTCGTGGAACGTCTGCAGCAAAGAATGGGTCATCCGCCAGTACGATCACGAGGTGCAGGGCGCAAGCGTGCTCAAGCCCCTTGTCGGGGTGGATAACGACGGCCCCGGCGATGCCACGATTATCAAGCCCCTTGCCGATTCCAATAGAGGCATCATCGTCGCCAACGGCATCAACCCCAAGTACGGTGATATCGACCCATACTGGATGGCGGCATCAGCCATTGACGAGGCGCTGCGGCAGGTCATTGCCGTTGGCGGCACGCTTGAGCGTCTTGCCCTGCTTGACAACTTCTGCTGGGGCAACCCGGAAAAGCCCGACCGGCTCGGGGCACTCGTGCGTGCCGCGCAGGCATGCTACGACATCGCCAAGGTCTACGGCACGCCGTTCATCTCGGGCAAGGACAGCCTCTACAACGAGTTTGAGACCGGCACGGAAAGCATCTGCATCCCCCACACGCTGCTTATCTCGGCCATCGCCGTGATGGAAGATGTCAACCGCGCCGTTTCCATGGACCTGAAGCGGGCGGGCAACCTCATCTACATCGTCGGCACGACCTACAACGAACTTGGCGGTTCGCACTACTACGCCATCCACGGCTATACCGGTAACCGCGTGCCGAAGGTCGACCCGCACCGGGGCAGGCAGCTCATGGAAAAGCTCGCCACAGCGCTCAACAGGGGGCTTGCGGCTTCCTGCCACGACCTTTCCGAGGGCGGTATCGGCGTGGCGGCAGCGGAGATGGCATTCGCCGGCGGGCTGGGGATGAAGCTCTACCTCGGGAACGTCCCGCTCGGTGAACCGATGGAGCGTGATGATTTCATCCTCTTTTCCGAGTCCAACACGCGTTTTCTCGTTGAAGTCCCGCCGCGCAAAAAGAAGGAATTTGAATCGGTCCTCGCCGGTGTTGATTTTGCACCGGTCGGGCGGGTGAGCCGCGGCCCGAGATTTGAAATTTACGGGATCAGGGGAAACCTTGTGGTCTCCGCCGACATCGGCGAGCTCAAGGAGGCATGGCAGCGCCCGCTGAGATGGTAGCTATGTCCAGAGTGAAAGTGCTCATGCTGCGTGCCCCGGGCACCAACCGGGACGGTGATACGCAGATCGCCTTCGAGACGGCGGGGGCGGTGGTTGATTCCGCCCTCGTGTCCGAGCTTTTCCGCGGGGAAAAGAAGCTCCTCGATTACCACATCGCGGTCATCCCGGGAGGCTTCACCTACGGCGACGACATTTCCGCCGGCAAGATCATGGCCAACGAGATCCGCCTGAGGCTCGGCGAGGACGTCCAGAAATTCGTTGACGACGGCCGTCTCATCCTGGGCATCTGCAACGGCTTTCAGGTGCTCGTCAAGACGGGCATCCTGCCCGGTATCCGCGGCGCCGGACAGCAGCCGGTGACGCTCACCAATAACGACTCCGGCAGGTTTGAGTGCCGCTGGGTGTACCTCAGGGTAAACCCGAAAAGCCCCTGCGTCTTTACCAGGGGCATCGACATGATGTACGTCCCCGTTGCCCACGGTGAGGGCAAGCTCGTGGCGGCGCCGGGCGTGCTGGAAAAGCTAAACGTCGTCGTCCAGTACACCGATGAAAAAGGCAACACAGGGGCAGGCTACCCCTGTAATCCCAACGGCTCGGTGAACGACATCGCCGGTATCTGCGACGATTCCGGGCGTATCTTCGGGCTGATGCCCCACCCCGAGGACTTCATCCGCGCTACCCAGCACCCCCGCTGGACGCGCGAAAGACGGCGCCGGACGGGCGACGGGCTTGCCGTCTTCGTCAACGCCGTGAAATGGGCAAGAGGAATATAGGTAAGCCGGGCCCGGGTTCAGGCGCCACCGCAGGCAGCACCAGTAACCACACGGGATGCTGAAAGATCGCTACCGGAAAGCCGCCCCGTATATCCCTGCCGACCCATCCGCAGGGCCGATGGAAAATTCAGGAAGCTCGGCGACCGGTCGCGTCCTGACGACGCTTTCGCCGTAAGACAGGCGGGACTACTCTATCCCCTGTTCTTTGAGGTAGTCAATGGCGTCCTGGATGGTGACGATCTTTTCGGCAACTTCGTCGGGTATCTCCAGCTTCTTTTCCGGCGTGCTGAACGCCTCTTCAATGGACATGATGAGTTCCACAAGGTCAAGCGAATCGGCGCCGAGATCCTCAACAAAGCTAGCCGTGGGGACGACGTTCTTTTCGTCAACACCCAGCTGTTCCACGACTATAGCTTTTATTTTCTCAAAGACGGCATTACTGGACACTTTCCCCCCTTTTAATTCGGTTCCTTGCGTTGAGCCAGCCCGCACACCGCCCCGAGCACCCCGTTGACAAAACGGTAGGAGCTTTCGCTGCCGAATATCTTCGCCAGCTCAACCGCCTCGTTAACAGCCACCTTCACTGGTACACTATTATCAAACAAAATTTCGTAGATTGCAAGTCGCAGGATATTGCGGTCAACAAGTGCCAGCTGGTCCACCGGATAAGCCGGGGCAAACTTCTGGATCCTGCGGTCAATCTCTTCCCGGTGGCGGACGGCACCGCTTACCAGCCGGCGGACGAACTCGCAGTTATCCTCGGAAAGCCCCGATTCCGCAAGAAGGCGCTCCATCACCGCCTCCGGCTTCCTCGACACCGCATCTATCTCATACATTGCCTGCAGGGCAATCGCCCTGGCTTTCCGTCTGGTGCTGACCATAGTCCCCCCGAAAAAGAATTATATGCGCCAATGCCCCCGTAATCAAGGAAAACGGCACCAAATATTCCCGCACCCTTCCGGGCTCCCTGAATCCGTGCCCTCTTTGCGATATAATTAGAAGGGATGCACTGGGTCTATTACTTCGGCAGGATTGCCATACGCGTGGCGGTGTTCCCCTTTGCGGGCTGGGAGATAAAAGGGCGGGAAAATGTGCCCCGGGAAAAACCGGTGCTCATCATCGCCAACCACCTGCACCTTGCGGACCCGCCGGTACTTGCGGCAAGCATCCCCGTAAAGTGCGTTTTCATGGCAAAACAGGAGCTCTGGCAGCACTGGTGGCCGCGTTTCTGGGTGGAAAATTTCGGTGCCTTTCCGATACGGCGCGGCATGAACGATATCCGGGCCTTCCGCATCGCCGAGCGGTGGCTCGGCGAAGGCTTTTCGCTTGTCATTTTCCCGGAAGGGGCACGGAGCAATACCGGTGCCCTCAAGAAAGCCAGGCCAGGAGCGGCGTTGATCGCCATGCGGCTTGGCATTCCCGTGCTTCCGGTGGGCATAAGCGGGACGGAAAAGCTCAACCACCTCGGGCGTTGCCTCATCAGGCGCCCCTGTATCACGGTGAATATCGGCAGGCCGTTTCATCCCCCGCCCTACCGCACAAGACCGACCCGCAACGAGCTTGAAGAGTTCACCGAGGAAATGATGCGCCGGATTGCCTCGCTCCTCCCCCCGCAATACCGTGGAGTCTATGACGATGACGCAACCGGTAATTGAAAAGGCGGTGACGGGCTTCTGCTTCGGCGTGAGGCGGGCGATTGAGCTTGTTGAAGAGGCCTGCCGTACCCATGGCGGGGTGGAGACGCTTGGTGCCGTAGCGCACAACGAGCAGGTGCTGAAGAAACTCGCCGCATCCGGCGTGCGGGTGGTCGAGAGCATCGACGAGATCAGCGGCAAAACGGTTGTCACCAGCTCCCACGGCGTGAGCCCTGACCTTCAGGAGGCCCTGCGCCGCCGCGGCATAGATATCATCAGCACCACATGCCCCAACGTTAGCCGCGCCCAGAATGCCGCACGCAAGCTCGCCGGGGACGGCTTCTTCGTTATCGTTTACGGCGATGCCACCCATCCCGAGGTCAGAGGTATCCTCGGCTGGGCAAAGCAGGGAGGGCTCGCCACGACCGATGAAAAAGCGCTCACCAGCATGAAAACGCTCCCCCGCCATCTCGGGATACTCTCCCAGACAACCCAGGTACCCGCCCAGTTCGGCGAGTTCGTCAAGAGGGTGGTTGACCTTGCCCTGAGAGAGAATTCCGAAATCCGCATTATTGACACCATCTGCCACGACCTCAGGGAAAGACAGAAGGTTGCCCTTGAACTGGCAAGGCGGGCGGACCTCATGTTCGTGGTGGGGGGCCGTTTCAGCGCCAATACCAATCGTATCGCCGAGCTATGTGCCGCCGTCACCGAGACCCACCTTATTGAAACGGCAGAAGACATTGACCCTTCATGGCTTAAAGGCAAAAGACATATCGGCGTAACCTCGGGGGCTTCCACCGCCGAAGATACCGTCCGGCAGGTGATGCAGGCACTGAAAGAGATGACCGAAGGACGCCTTCCTTGACTACCCGGATTTTCAGCCCTTATAATCTAATCCGTAGCCAATCACTTTTCCAGAGGAGAGACTTACCGGCTTGGACTATTTTTTGACCGAAGAGCAGAAGACAATCAGGGCTCTTGCCCGCCGCATTGCCGAAGAAAAGGTCCTCCCCGTCCGCGCCGAGCTTGACGAAAAAGAGGAATTCCCCTGGGAGATTGTAAACGAGCTTGCCCGGGCGGATATGTTCCGCGTTTTCGTCCCCGAGGCCTACGAAGGGCTGGGCGGGGGATGCCTGGAGCTCTGCCTCGTCGTGGAAGAGCTCAGCCGCGTCTGTTCCGCCGTGGCGGTGACCTATGCGGCAAGCGCGCTCGGCTGCATGACCCTCATTGAATACGGCACCGAGGAGCAGAAGCGCCGCTACCTTCCCGATATCGCCTCAGGAAGGAAACTCGCCGCCTTTGCCATCACCGAGCCGACCGCCGGAAGCGATGCCGCCAACATCAAGACCACGGCGGAAAAAGTCCCCGGGGGGTACGTCCTGAACGGCACCAAGCAGTTCATCACCAACGGCGGGGAGGGGGGAATCTACACCCTGATCGCCCCTACTGATAAGACTAAGGGGGGAAGGGGGGCAAGTGCCATCATCGTGGAAAAGGGCACGCCCGGTTTTTCCTTCGGCAGGAAGGAAAGAAAGCTCGGCATCCGCGCTTCTGCTACACGCGAGCTCATCTTCAAAGACTGCTTCGTGCCGGAAGCAAACCTCATCGGCGGACGCCCCGGGCTCGGCTTTATTCAGGCGATGCGCCTCTTCGACCGCTCCCGTCCCGGCATCGGGGCCCAGGCGGTGGGGCTGGCGCAGGGGGCACTTGAGGCCGCGCTGGAGTACGCGGAAAAGCGCGTCCAGTTCAACCAGCAGATCATCAACCTGCAGGCGATCCAGCACATGCTGGCGGACATGGCAATCCAGGTCGAGGCGGCACGCGCCCTCGTCTATGCGGCGGCAAGGAACGTGGATGCCAATGACAAGAACATTACCGAATCAAGCGCCATGGCGAAGGTCTTTGCCTCGGACGTGGCGATGAGGGTGGCGGTAGATGCCGTCCAGGTCTGCGGCGGCGCCGGATATATGCGCGATTACCCCGTGGAAAAGATGATGCGGGATGCCAAGATCCTCCAGATCTACGAGGGCACCAACCAGGTCCTACGGAATGCCATCGCGGCAAGCCTGCGCAAGAGGAAAGCAAGGACGGCATGAACATCATCGTCTGCATCAAGCAGGTCCCCAAGACTGCCCAGGTCAAAATTGACAGCCGCACCAATACCCTCATCCGTCAGGGCGTGGAGAGCATCATCAACCCCTTTGATACCTATGCCCTGGAAGAGGGTGTGCGTCTGCGGGAAAGGCACGGCGGAAAGGTTACTGTGATCAGCATGGGACCGCCGCAGGCAGAGACGGCGCTGCGTGAGGCGATCTCCCTCGGGGCGGATGAGGCCATCCTCCTTACCGACCGCGCCTTTGCCGGTGCCGATACCTGGGCAACCGCCTATACCCTCTCGCGTGCTATCATGCGCCTTGCCACCTACGACCTCATTATCTGCGGCCGGCAGACCTTCGACGGGGATACGGGCCAGGTGGGACCGGAGCTTGCCGAGATGCTAGGAATCCCGTTTGTCGCCTACGTGAGCGCCATTGAGGAAATTAGGGACAGGTACCTGCGCGTCCGCCGCATGGTGGAAGAAGGCTACGAGGTCATTGAAACGGGGCTTCCCGCCCTCATCACGGTAACCAAGGAAATCAACCAGCCCCGCCTCCCCTCCCTGCGCGGGATCATGAAATCAAAAAGTGCCCCCGTCCCCGCGTGGGGGGCAAAAGAGCTTGATGTTGACCCTTCGCGGGTGGGGCTTAACGGTTCGGCAACGCAGGTGATCAGGATATTTTTCCCCGAGCGCACACACCAGGCGGAAATCATCACCGGTAGCCCTGAAGAACAGGCGGACAGGCTTGTGGCAAAACTCAGGGAAGCCAGGCTTATCTAGCACCCATGGGGATCAAGGTTGACCTCTTAAGATGTGTTGGCTGCGGGGCATGCGTCCTGGTATGCCCCGTCGGGGTGCTCATTATTGAGGACATGAAATGCCGCGTCCTCGAGGGATGCATCTCCTGCGGGCTGTGCGTGAGCCGCTGTAACTGGCGCGCCCTTTCGCTCACGGACGAAACAGCACCGCGAAAAGAAGACAGGAATTAACGGGACATCGCCCGCTAGATGCCGCAGGGAAACAGCATGGAAGAAAACGCAAGCAGTCGCTATATTCAGGTCGGCGAGGAGTGCACCGGCTGCGGGCTGTGCACCTTTGCCTGCCCCTTCGGGCAGATCCAGATCACCGGCGGCAGGGCCGTCATCGGCGAGGGCTGTAACCTCTGCGGTGCCTGTGTCAAGGCCTGCGGGCAGCGCGCCATCTCCATCACCGCCCCCGAGAAGAAGGCGGGGGAGAGCAGTCAGGGTGAGGTGTGGGTCTTTGCCGAGCAGCACCAGGGCACCATCAGGAATGCCACCTACGAGCTTCTCGCCAAGGGTAGGGAGCTTGCGGACAAGCTCAATACCGGGCTCGTTGCGGTGTGCTTCGGCGATAATGTGGTGGATGCCGGAAGCCTCATCGCCCACGGTGCGGACAAGGTCTACCTCGTGGAAAGCGCCGACCTTGCCACGAATCAGGAAGACTACCTCACCTACGAGATGGTGAGGCTTATCAAAGAGCATCGGCCCGCGGTCGTCCTTGCCGCGGCGACGATGCTGGGACGCGCCTTCATCCCCCGTGTCGCCGCCATCCTGAACACCGGGCTTACCGCCGACTGCACTGGCCTTGATATTGACCCGGAAAGGCATCTCCTGATCCAGACACGCCCCACCTTTGGGGGCAACGTCATGGCGACCATCATCTGCCCCGAAAGGCGCCCCCAGATGGCAACAGTGCGCCCGCGCGTCTTCAGGAAGAACCCGCCCGACTCCGGCCGCAGGGGTGAGGTCATCAGGGTGGACTTCAGGAAAGAGGCAATTACGGCGAAGACCAGACTCCTCAGTTTCATCGCCGACATCACCGACAAGGTGAAGCTTGAGGATGCCGATATCATCGTCTCGGGAGGTAGGGGCCTGGGTAAGGCGGAGAACTTCAGCCTCATTGCCGAGCTTGCCGGGGTGCTCGGGGCGGCGGTTGGTGCCTCCCGCGCCGCCGTGGACGAGGGCTGGATTCCCTACAGCCACCAGGTGGGACAGACCGGCAAGACCGTCTCCCCCAGGCTCTATATCGCCTGCGGCATTTCCGGTGCCATCCAGCACCTCGCCGGGATGCAGACCTCGGAATGCATCGTCGCCATCAACAATAACCCTGATGCCCCCATCTTCCAGGTCGCCCACTACGGCATCGTCGGCGACCTATTTCAGGTAGTGCCGCTGCTCATCAGGAAGCTCAAGGGGTAGGCCTCTAGGGGGCGCTGCCCCCCAACATGCCGGGCTACCAACAGCTGAAGATAAGCGAAGTACGGAGATTCGCGCCTCCTTAGGTCTGCCTCTCCCCCCACACAACCGAGCCTGCCGGCCCCATAGATGACACCGTGTGAGAGGGGGACAAAGAGAGGTGAGCCCACAGGGAGTAAAGAGGGGCTTCGCCCCTCTTATAAATTTATCTCCCCCTCTCACTCAACCGAGCCTGCCGGCCCCATAGATGACCCCTGTGTGAGAGGGGGACAAAGGGGGTGAGTATAGCCCAACGAAATGCCAATAACCACCCGCTTGCTTCACTTGCCTTTATGCTCTTTTATCGGGTATAATTATAAATTGTGTTGGAAAATAAAAGCATGCTGATCAACGTGAGCCAGCTCCTCCAGGAGCCGGCTGGCTCCACCCGCGATTACGAGATAGACGAAGACGTCGAGACCATCAGCGAAAAAAGCCAGAGTCACGTCGCGGGGAGATGCCACCTTCTCCGCACCCAGCGGAGCATCCTCGTCAGGTGCCATGCGGAAACGGAGGTTGTCCTCACCTGCAGCCGGTGCCTGAGCCAGTTCCACCGGCTCCTCACCATTGACTTCGAAGAAGAGTACATGCCAACGATAGACATCCGCACCGGGCTCCCCTTGCCGCCGCCGGAGGATGCCAGCGCCTTCACCATTGACCATAACCACGTCATCGACCTGGCGGAGGCAATACGTCAGTATTCCGTCATGGCGCTGCCGATGAAGGCGCTCTGCCATGAAGACTGTGCCGGGCTCTGCCCCAGATGCGGGCAGAACCTCAACGAAGGCAGGTGTAACTGCCAACTTGAAGATATTGATGCCCGCTGGGCGAAGCTTCTGGAATTTCTGCGGTAACCGAAATTGAAGATGGAGCTAGCATATGGTACCACTGCCGAAGCGTAAGAAGAGCAAGTCACGTGCATTGCAGCGTCTCAGCCACCGGGCACTGAAGGCGCCACCGCTCGACCTCTGCCCCCAGTGCCACAGCCCCAAGCTCCCCCACCACGCCTGCCCCACCTGCGGGACCTACAACGGGCGTGAAGTGGCCAAACCGAAAGAGGCGAAGAAGACCGCCTAGCGCAGGCACACATGAGCGGAATTGCCTGGGTCTTCCCCGGACAGGGTTCCCAAGCCGTCGGGATGTGCCGTGACCTGTACGAGAACGTCAGGTCGGCACGGGAAGTCTTTACCCGGGCGGATGAAGCCCTCGGGTTTTCCCTCTCCCGGCTGTGCTTTGAGGGTCCCGAGGAAGAGCTCCGCAAGACGGTGAACGCCCAGCCGGCGCTCGTTACCGCGGCTTTCGCCTGCCTTGAAGCCGCCCGCGAGCTTGCCGGAGATAAACTAAAGCCGCCGGCATACGTTGCCGGGCACAGCCTCGGTGAGTACACCGCACTTGCCGCATCCAATGCACTGGATTTTCCCACCGCCGTGAAGCTCGCCCGCCGGCGCGGTGAGCTCATGCACGATGCTGGCACAACGACACCGGGCAGCATGGCCGCCATCATCGGACTTGCCGAGGATGTCCTCGCCGGGATCTGTGGTAAGACCGGCACCGTCATGGCAAACATCAACTGCCCGGGACAGATCGTCATAAGCGGCGCCGTTGAAGCCGTCAACCAGGCAATGGAGCTTGCAAAAAGCGCCGGTGCCAGCCGCTGCATCCCCCTCCAGGTGAGCGGGGCTTTCCACTCCCCGCTCATGAAACCGGCCCAGGAAGGTCTGGCCCGGGCCATACGCAATACAACCTTCAAAGACCCCTCCATCCCCGTCATCGCCAACGTCACGGCAATGCCCCTCACCACCGCCGAAGCCATCAGGGAAGAGCTCGTAGCCCAGCTCACCAGCCCCGTCCAGTGGCAGCGCAGCGTGGAATACATGGTCTCACGCGGCGTGGACACCTTTATTGAAATCGGACCCGGCAGGGTGCTTGCCGGGCTCATCCGGCGCATTGATAAGACCGTAACCGTCCTCAACATCAACGACCTTGAGAGCGCAAGAAGCGCGGGGAAGTAGAGCCCGCCGTCATTTGCCTCGGGCTGATTTTCCATCTGCTTGCGGATGCGACCTGTCTCCCTTATACTTTAAGCAGAAATACCAGCGGGGAAGGTACCATGTCGCACTCCGACATACGTCTTGCCGTCATCGGCGGCACCGGGCTTTACGAGATTGATGGGATCAAGGACATTCAGGAGGTCCAGGTGCCCACACCATTCGGCATGCCCTCGGACGCCATTACCCTGGGCAGGCTTGATGGCGTGGGGGTTGCCTTTCTTGCCCGTCACGGAAGACACCACACGATCCCGCCATCCCGGGTACCCTATCGCGCCAACATCTACGCCTTGAAAAGCCTGGGGGTGGAGTTCATCATTGCCTCCAATTCCTGCGGCAGCTTCAGGGAGGCACTTGAGCCCGGGCATCTCCTCGTGCCTGACCAGATTATCGACCGCACCTGCAAGCGCGAGAGCACCTTCTTTGACGGCAACGTCGTGGCGCATGTCCAGTTTGCCGAGCCGTTCTGCCCGCTCCTCAGTGAAATCGTGTACGAGTCTGCACGCAGGGCCGGTGCCACCGTGCATAAGGGAGGGACGTTCATTGCCATGGAAGGCCCCGCCTTCTCCACGCGCGCCGAAAGCCGACTTTATAAGGCATGGGGGGCAGACGTCATCGGCATGACGGTGCTTCCCGAGGCCAAGCTCGCCCGCGAGGCAGAAATCTGCTATGCCTCAATCGCCTGCATTACTGATTACGATAGCTGGCATGAGAAGACCGAGGCGGTGAGCGTGGAGGCCGTGCTTACCATCATGAGGAACAATATTGACCTTGCCCGCCGGACGATCAGGCTTGCGGCACGGGCACTGCCCGAAGAGCGCACCTGCGCCTGCACCCGTGCCCTTAAAGACGGGCTGGTCACCGACCTGGCAACTGCTCCGGCGCAGGAAAAGCAGAGACTCGGCGTGCTCATTGAAAAGTACGCAAGGAAGGCTTAATGATGCGCGATAATAGATTCGGTTGCCTTCCCACCATCATCGGGAGCATGCCGCAGACCGACCCCGAGGCTGCCTGTGCCGCGATTTTCCGCCATCTCAGGGACATCCCCGCCTGGCCCCAGCTCCCCGAGAGGTCTTTCCTTGAGAACATGCTCGTCCAGTACAGCGAGGGCTTCCCTGGCGTCGTCGTTGAGGGAGAGCGGGTCTATGTCGACACCTCGGGGGACCTCACGGGTGCTCTAGAGGCGATCTATACCGCCTACCTTGCCGGTGATATCGCGCGGTTCCCGGTCAGCCGTGAGCGTGCCGCCGGGCTCTACTGCTTCCTTGAAAAGGCCCCGAAGAGGCCGCTTGCCGTGAAGGGACATGTCACCGGACCGCTCACCTTCGGTATTGCGCTGACCGATGCCGAGAAAAATCCCATCATCAACCACGAGCTCCTCGGCGACGCCGTGCCCAAGCTCCTCAGGCTCAAGGCAGCCTGGCAGGAAAACGAGCTAAGGAGCATCTCGGACAGGACGATCATCTTTGTTGATGAGCCGATCATGGCCTCCGCAGGTTCGGTTGCGGCTACCGGCGTGCTTGCCCGGCCGGAAAAGGCCGTGGCCATCATCGACGAGGTCCTCTCCGGTATCAGCGGCACACGGGGCATCCACTGCTGCGGGAATACCGACTGGTCGGTCATCCTGAAAACGAAGCTGGACGTCCTGAGCTTTGATACCTATAACTATGCCCCGTCGCTCCACCTCTACGCGGATGCGGTCAAGCGTTTCCTGAGCAACGGCGGGGCAATCGCCTGGGGCATCGTCCCCAACAGCCCCGGCGATCTCGCCCGCGAGTCGGTCGCCAGCCTCAGGGAGCGTCTTGAAGAAGCCATTGCCCCCTTCACGCGCAACGGCATACGCTTCCGGGATATCGTCCAGCAGAGCCTGCTCACGCCGAGCTGCTCGCTCATCCCGCTGGGAGAAGAAGGTGCCGAAAGGGCACTCGAGATGCTCACCGGGCTTTCGCAGGAGTTCAGAAAGAGGTACGGCTAATATGGAATGCAACGTTACCGCCAACAGGGCTAAGTGCACCTGCACCTATGAGCCGTGTCCCCGCAAGGGCAGGTGCTGCGACTGTCTCTCCTACCACCTCAGGGTGCGGCAGTTGCCCGGCTGCACCTTTCCCCCGGAACTGGAAAGGACCTACGACCGCTCGTTTGAAGCATTCGCCCGCTGGGTGCTCAAAAAGGGCTAGCATAACCGCCCCGGATTGGGTTATATTATTACTGACGATGAACAAGACACGAAGGGTTGCCTGGCATAAGCACCTCAAGAAGGAAAGAAAATACAGGGAAAGAAGGCGCCTTGCCCGCCAGCAGGCAAAGGCGGCTACCAGGAAATAGCTCTGTCCTTACCCCTGAACAACAGTCTCCCCTGCGTTTCCCGGTTCGGGGGGAAGGGGGGTTCGTATGTCCGAATTACCCCGGCTCATCCAGGCGATGCTTGAGCCGTCCATCTATCCCGAGCCCCCGGCAGAAGTGAGGCTCATCCAGACGCAGATCTCCTGCGTTTTTCTCGCCGGTAGCTACGCTTACAAGGTCAAGAAGCCGGTGGACATGGGTTTTCTTGACTACACCACGCTTGCGAAACGCCGCCATTGCTGCGAAAAAGAGGTGGAGCTCAACCGGAGGCTCTGCCCGGAGACCTACCTCGGCGTCGTGACGATCAGGCGTGACGGCGAGCGCTTCACCATCGGCGGGACAGGGGAAGTCGCCGAATATGCCGTCTGGATGCGCCGTCTTCCCGAAGAAAGGATGATGGACAGGCTCCTTGCCGAAAACAGGGTCACCCCGGAAATGGTGGCGGCCGTCGCGCGCAGGATCGCCATCTTCCACGGGCAGGCGGAAACGAGCGAGGAAATCGCCCGCACCGGCGGCATTGCTGCCGTCATCAAGAACACCGAAGAAAACTTTACCCAGACGGAAAAGTACTTCGGCATCACCATCACCCCGTCAGCCTACCGGCGCATCAGGACTTATACGGAGGAGTTCATCCGCAAAAACGAAAGGCTCTTTCTCAGGCGCATGGCAGAAGGCAGGGTGCGCGACTGCCACGGCGATCTCCATGCCGCCCACGTCTGCTTTCTCGGTGATACCATCTGCATCTACGATTGCATTGAGTTCATTGACCGGCTCCGGTACACCGATGTTGCCGCCGAGATCGCCTTCCTCGCCATGGACCTTGACTACCACGGACGGTCCGACCTTGCCCGGGCCTTTGTCCAGACCTACGTCAGGGAAAGCGGGGA
>JAOAEN010000069.1 GCA_026416775.1 Dehalococcoidales bacterium | reverse complement strand
GGGCGGTTTTCCCACCTGGCGCAAGTGGAGCGAGTGCCGTCATGCACCCGGCGATGAGAAATACGTTATCTGCAACGCAGACGAGGGAGACCCGGGTGCCTACATGGACCGCTGCGTCCTTGAGGGCAATCCCCACCTTGTGCTCGAAGGAATGATGGTCGGCGCCTATGCCGTGGGTGCACGCAAGGGATATATCTATGTCCGCAACGAGTACCCGCTTGCCGTGAAGCATTCGCGCATTGCCGTGGAGCAGGCGCGCAGGCTGGGGCTCCTGGGGAATAACATCCTCGGGACATCCTTCTCTTTTGATGTCGAGATTGCCCGGGGCGGGGGGGCCTTTGTCTGCGGGGAATCAACCGCCCTCATGGCTTCGGTGGAAGGCAAGGTCGGCGAGCCGCGCCCCAAGGATGTGCACACGGTCATTGACGGGCTTTACCACAAGCCCACGACCCTGAACAATGTGGAGACCTGGGCGAATGTCCCGTCCATCATCCTGAAAGGCTCATCGTGGTTTGCCTCAAAAGGCACGGCGGCAAGCAAGGGGACCAAGATCCTTGCCCTCACCGGCCAGGTGAAGAATACCGGGCTTGTTGAGGTTCCCATGGGGGTTCCCATCAGGAAGGTGGTCTACGAGATCGGCGGCGGCAGCGCTGACGGAAAGCGCATCAAGGCGGTGCAGATTGGTGGACCTTCCGGCGGCTGTCTGCCGGAAGAAAAGTTCGACCTCCCGATAGATTTTGACGTGCTTGCCGAAGCCGGCTCCATGGTCGGCTCCGGCGGCATGGTGGTGATGGACGAAAGCTCCTGCATGGTGGATGTCGCCAAGTTCTTCCTCAACTTCCTGCAGGACGAATCGTGCGGCAAGTGTGTCCCCTGCCGGCTCGGGGTT
This sequence comes from Dehalococcoidales bacterium, assembly GCA_026416775.1. Classification (GTDB taxonomy): domain Bacteria; phylum Chloroflexota; class Dehalococcoidia; order Dehalococcoidales; family RBG-16-60-22; genus JAOAEN01. Next base: position 6,073 of record JAOAEN010000069.1, on the reverse strand, counting down.
GACCGCATGCTGGAAATCATCACCGAGATTACCGAAGGGCGCGGCAGGCCCGAACATCTTGCCCTTCTTGAAGAGCTGGGAGAAACGGTCGCCCTGACCTCGCTCTGCGGGCTGGGGAAGACAGCACCGAACCCCGTGCTCACCACCCTGCGCTACTTCAGGTCGGAATACGAAGCCCATATCAGGGAAAAGAAATGTCCTGCCGGGGTGTGCAAAGCCCTGATCTCCTACCGGATTGACGCCCGGAAATGCACCGGCTGCGGTGCATGCCTGCGCGTCTGCCCCTACAGGGCGATCAGCGGGGAAAAGAAACAGCCCCATGCCATTGACTCCGCGCTCTGCCAGCGCTGCGGGCTCTGCCGGAGCGAGTGCAAATTTGAAGCAATCGCCGTGAGTTAGAAGCGAGGAAGCAAAATGCAGAGATACGTAAATGTCATCATTGATGGAGCCACCATCCACGCCCCCAGGGGATCAAGCGTGCTTGATACCGCCATTGAGTACGGCATATGTATCCCGCACCTGTGCCATGTGCCCTATCTCTCCGATCTCGGTGCCTGCCGGCTGTGCATCGTGGAACATGTCGTGGGCGGGCGTGCCAGCATCACCACTTCCTGCACCCTGCAGGTTCAGGAAGGCATGGTTGTCCTGACCAATACCGAAAGAATACGCCGGCTGCGCCGCAACATCGCCGAACTTCTCGTGGCACAGGCCCCCAATTCCCGTGCCATCCAGGACATCGCCGTCCGCTGCGGAGTCAGCGAGGTGCGCTATCCCTTCCGTCACGCCGATTGTGTCCTCTGCGGGCGGTGCGTGCGTGCCTGCAACGAGCTGTGGAAGGCAAGGGCAAAGGGGTTCGTCGGGCGCGGTAAGAACCGCCACATTGACTACCCCTTCGGGGTACGCCCCGATTTCTGCAAGCAGTGCGGTGCCTGCGTTCAGCTCTGTCCCATGAGCATACCCCCCTGCAACGGTCCCATGAAACCGGGTGAAGAATACCTCTGCGGGCAATGCGATGCCCAGCTCATCATCTCGGAAAAAGCCCCCGGTAGCTGCACCTGGTGCCGTCTGGGCGATGGTTTCGCCTGCGGACGGTATGCCGGCGCACGCAGCAGGTAACCACACAAGAGGGTACCTTCTATCATAACCGAAATAGAGAAACTGATTGCCCCCTGAAGGCTTACGGGCCGGAAGGGGGCAATTTTTTTCCGGTAAGTCACCCTTCATGCCGGGCAAAACCACGGTAAAAACGCTTACTGGCAAAAATTTTCCCGAAGGGCTAAAATACAGCAAGCGAACTTCAAGGAGAAGGGAAGATGAAAAAAGGAAGAAAGATCAGGGCTGCCGTCTGCTATGAGGTCGGCAAACCGCTGGTGATGGACGAGGTCTATCTTGAACCGCCGGGTAAAGGCGAGGTCACCATCCGTGTTGCGGCAACGTCCATCTGCCACAGCGATATCCACATGATAAAAGGCGAGCACGGTCCCTGCCCGCTTCCGGCGGTCGCCGGTCACGAGACGGCAGGATGGGTAGAAGAGGTCGGCGAAGGTGTAACTTATGTCAAGCCGGGTGACCTCGTTGTTTACACGCTCATCCCTGCTGCGTGCGGGCACTGCTACTACTGCAGCATCGGTGAACATGACCAGTGCCTAAACCACCGGATCGTCACCCGTGCCCCGAGCAAACTCGTCACCCAGAAAGGGGAACGCATTTACCAGTGGTACGGCACCATGGCGACCTTTGCCGAATACGCCACGGGGCTTGAGACAAACCTGGTGAAAATCCCGCCGGATACCCCGGTTGACCGTGCCGCGCTTCTTGCCTGCGGGGTTATTGCCGGCTATGGTGCCGTGGTCAACCGCGCGCAGGTCAAGCCCAACCGCTCGGTGCTCGTCTACGGTGCCGGGGGCGTGGGGCTGAATGCCATCCAGGGGGCCCTGTTCGTCGGGGCTTTCCCGATCATCGCAATCGACGTCAACGATAGGAAGCTCGAGCTGGCAAAGAAGTTCGGAGCAACCTACACCATCAACGCCAAAAAAGAGCCCGACGTTACGAAGAAGGTGCTCGAGCTCAATGACGGTCGCGGTGTTGACTACGCCATCGTTGCCGTGGCCGGGATCGATATCCTCCGCCAGGCATTCCTCATGACCGCTCAGGCGGGGATGACCGTCGTTGTCGGGCACGGCTACGGAGAGCAGATGTCAGCCTGGATGCCGGTGGAGTTCTGCCGCGGGCGCATTATCAAGGGCAGCGCCATGGGAGCGGTGCGCCCCAGGATAGAAATACCCCGTCTCCTTGAGCTTCACCGGCACGGGCGCTTCAAGCTGGACGAGCTCATCTCCGGTCATTACTCATTCGACCAGCTAAACGAAGCCCTTGCCTCCATGGAAAAGGGCGATGTTATCCGCAACGTGATCATGTTTGACAGGAAATAGTCTTTCCGGGAGACATACCATGACGGAGAATACCGCACGGGACGGAGAGTCCCCGCTTTACGGCTATACGGGAAACCTTCTGCGGGTGAACCTGAGCACGGGAGACATCACCACCGAGAAGATCGGCGAGACGGTCCGGCGCCGCTACCTCGGCGGCTCGGGTTTTGTCAGCTACTATCTCTGGAAGGAACTCAAGGCCGGGATTGACCCCCTCGGGAGTGAAAACAGGCTCGTCATTGCCACGGGGCCGGTGACCGGTGCCAGCATCATGGGGAGCGGGCGCCATACGCTGGGGGCAAAATCTCCCCTCACCGGCACGATTGCCCTCTCGCAGGTGGGAGAGTTCTGGGGGGCAGAACTCAAACGTGCCGGCTTTGATGCCGTCATTATTGAAGGAAAAGCGGAAAGGCCCGCCTACCTGACCATCAGGGACGGCGGTGCCGAACTGCACGATGCCTCACACCTCTGGGGCATGGAGACACGCGAAACGCAAAACGCCATACGCGCCGAGCTCGGTGAGCCGAAGGCGCGGCTGCTCCTCATCGGGCCGGGAGGAGAAAAGCTCGTGCGCTATGCCTGTATCATGGGCGGGCTCTTTGATGCTGCAGGACGCGGCGGGCTGGGGGCGGTGATGGGCTCAAAGCTCCTCAAGGCAATTGCGGTGCGCGGAAGTGCCCCGGTCACCACCGCTGACCCGTCACGCCTCAGGGAAATCCACAAAAACCTTGTGGCAAACATCAATAAAATCCCCATCCTCAAGGGCTGGCACGAGGCAGGTACCGGCTTTGACATGGACAGCGGGGTGCTGACGGGAGATGTACCCGTCCGCAACTGGCGCGATGGCGATTTCCCGGCAGTAAAAAACATCACGGCAATTACCCTGCGCGATACCATCGGTGCCGGCATGGACGGCTGTTTCTACTGCCCGCTGCGTTGTAAAAAGAAGGCAAAGTTTGATACGCCCTACCCGGTTGACCCCGCCTATGGCGCCCCGGAATACGAGACCCTTGCGGCACTGGGCAGCAACCTCGGCATTGCCGACCTCAAAGCCATCGTCAAGGCAAATGAGATGTGCAATGCCGCCGGCATCGACACCATCTCGGCGGGCGGGGTTATTGCCTTCAGCATGGAATGCTACGAGCGCGGTCTTCTCAGCAGCAAGGATACCGACGGGCTGGCACTCACCTGGGGCAACGCCGAAGCCATGCTGGAATGCATCAGGAAAATCGTCCGCCGCGAGGGCTTCGGCGATATCCTGGCCCGGGGTATCAGGTATATGGCACAACGGGTCGGGAGAGGTGCCGAGGAATTTGCCATGCACGTCAAGGGGCTTGACCCGGGGCAGCATGAGCCGCGTCTCATGCCGAGCATGGGGCTGGGCTTCATGGTGAACCCCCACGGCGCTGACCACTGCCTCAACGTCCACGACACCAGGTTCGCCCACGAAGGAGGAATGCGCTCGCTTGCGGCGCTGGGCTTTCATGAACCCGTCCCCATGGAAGATATCGGGCCGAGGAAGGTCGCCCTCTTCCGTGTGGAATACCTGCGGCAGGCGCTTCTGGACTGTTTTGCCCTATGTCATCTTTCATCCGCCCCGGTGGACCTTGCGCTCCTTGCCGAAATTCTGAACTGCGTCACCGGCTGGCAGACGGGCACCATGGAACTTGTGCGCATCGCCGAAAGGGTGATGACCGTCGCCCGCCTCTTCAACATCCGCGAGGGCTTCACCGATGAAGACGACCGCCTGCCGCCCCGCTACTTCCAGCCCAAGACCTCGGGGGCACTTGCTGACCGCGCCCTTGACCCGGAGAAGATGGAAAAAGCCAAGCGGTATTTCTACACCCTTATGGGATGGGATAGCCACGGGGTGCCGCTACCGGAGAGAATTGAGGAGCTTTACATAGAATAACGAGGAGGGACGCACCGTAGTGCCCCAGTTGCGGCATTCCCCACGAGCTCATATATTATTGCTGGGACTTCCCCGCCGCTGACGGGGGCAAGTCGGTGGCGGGTTTCCCGTCTCCGGTGGTGCCGTCCTTCCCCACCCCAGCCTCCGTCTTTCCCCCTTCACCAGCAGGCTTTTCAGGAGGTGACGTGGCCTCCTCCGGTGCCTTTTCTGTTCCGGCTTCGGCAGCCGTTTTTTCTCGGGTCTTTTCTTCCGCGGCAGGCCTTTCTTCCGCCTCTTCTTCCGCCTCTTCCTCAGCCGCTTCTTTCTCTTCTTCCGTCTTCTTCTGCGGTGCGGGAGGCCTGGGCTTGCCGCGCGGTCTCTTTTTTTCCGCCTTCTTCTTCCTGCGGCGCCACAGGAAGAGCAACAGGATGAGGAAGACGAGGACAACAACGGCAATGAGCCACCACAGGTTGAAGCGCATGACCGATGGTACTGCTCCCGCCACGGTAAGTGTCTTTTCATCGCTCACCGCGTAGAGGATATCCCCGGAGTAAAGCTGTAGCCTGAGCGAGTACTCGCCCGCCTGCCAGCCGGCTTCGGGGATGTAGCTGAAGCTACCGCTCGTGTCCCCGACGTTAAGCAGCGGCGCCTGGAAAATGGTCGCCTCCTCAAGGGGTGCCCCGTTCAGGTTGACCCTGAGGTTGAGCTTCGGGTCGGGGATTTCCATATAGATGTTCTTGATGGTATAGACCAGGTTGGCAAAGACGATGCGTTTCGTCTCCACGCTGTAGCGCGGGCTGATGCCAAACCCGAGAATAAACACCGTCTGGGCAACAAGGGTTATCTCCTTGTCCTCACCGGCGTGGAGCGTGAAATTCTCTTTGGCAACTTCGTAATCCTTGTAAAAGGCCTGCACCATGTAATTGCCGGGCACGAGGCGCGATTCAAATTTCCCACTTGAAGAATAGCCCGCCGGTGAAAGGTTTCCCTCAAGAATGCGGTAGATGTGCATATCGCAGGGAAAGACCGTCCCGTCATGGAGCACCGTGGTGATGCGCACGGAGCCGGCCTCACCCATGACCGTGAGCTTTGCCGTCTGCTGTGCTGCGCCGACGACCGCGATCCCGCTACCGACCGCGGGCAGCACGTCCGCACTGACGGAAATCTCATACTCCCCGGGTACCGCATCCGCACCCACGCTCACAGTGACATCAAGCGTGTGAGAGCCACCCGGCGGGATATTGAATTCCACCTCGGCAAGCCTGACCTCCACACCCTCCGGGGCAATGGTGGTCATCCTCACCCTGATCTCTTCTTCATAATGGTTGAAAATGATGACATAGACATCCGGAGTGGTGAAGGTCTCCCCGGGGAGCATCATGAAATGGTGGTGGTAGAAGGATCCGGAGATCGCCACGCCACCCTGGGCATGCACCGGGGCGGGAAATATGCCCGGAACAAGCAGGAGGACGATGGCGGCAATCCCCGCCGCTTTGAGGACGACCTCAAGCAATCGTTTCATCAATTTCCACCGGAACGAAGATAACACAAGGGAGCGGGAAGTGCAAGAAGGATTGACCCGCTTCCCGCTCCCCTGAATTTTACGCTATTACCCGCCGACCCTAGTCGTTGACGATGGAGTAGGTAATCGTACCGGTATACGTGTCCACCGCAAAGGTATTCGCAAGCTGGATCCAGAGGTTCATCGAACTCACGCTGACCCCTGATTCGGTGGTCTGGGTACCGGCAGTAC
>JAOAEN010000068.1 GCA_026416775.1 Dehalococcoidales bacterium | reverse complement strand
CCGTAGCGCCTAGCGGGCACCTTCACCGTCCCGGTCAAAGATAACTGTAACTTTTTACCGTCCAGTCCTGGTTTCTCCATCGGTCCTTTACCCGTACCTTATTCTGGGATCAAGCCATCCGTATGAAATATCAACGATGAGATTAGAAAGGACAACGACCACCGCCACGATCAGCACCCCTGCCTGAACAATCATATAGTCATGCTGAAAGACTGCCTGAGTAAGCAGCCTTCCCATCCCCGGGATATTGAAGACGGTCTCGATGAGAACAGAGCCCCCGAAGATCATGCTGACCTGCACCCCCATGACGGTTACCACCGGGATCAGGCTGTTTTTGAGCATGTGCCTGAAGACAACCATACGCTCGCTCAATCCCTTTGCCCAGGCGGTACGGACATAGTCCTGCTTGATAACTTCAAGCACGCTGGAGCGCGTCTGGCGCGTCAGCGAAGCAATTGGGAAAAGGGCAAGGCAGAGGACCGGCATCGCTGCCCGGCGCAGGCTTTCCCATAGGTCAGCAAACGGGGAAACATATCCCCCGGTGGGCAGCCAGTGGAGCTGGAGCGAGAAAACGTAGATCAGCAATATGCCAAACCAGAAGGATGGGATCGTGATACCGATATTCGCCACCACGGTGATGACCGCATCAATCCACTTACCGCGGCGGACGGCACAGACCACGCCGAAGAGGATACCCAGAACTGAACTGAGGACGAAGGCAAGAACACCCAGATAGAGTGTAACCGGCATGCGCTCCGCCATCAGTGTGCTGACCTCGGTGGTGTAAAAGATGGATTTCCCTAAATTCCCCCGCAATACCCCGCCGATCCAGTCTATGTACTGCATCATCAGAGGTTTGTCCAGTCCAAATTGGTGTCTCAGCTCGGCAAGCTGCTCGCTCGTGAGCTGGCCCAGACTCATCTGTGACTGGGAGATGAAGAGAGTCAACGGGTCACCCGGCAGAAGCCGCATCACGAGGAAAACCATAACGGTTACGAGCACCAGGATCAGGATCCCCAGCAGGATGCGACGCGTGATGTATGCTATCAAGTCGTCCCCCCAATCCTTCCAGGGTAAACCTGAGGGCAGAGCCTGTGAAAAGCATGTTATGCCCTGCCCTCAGCAGACCACTACGATCAAGCCGGCTACTTCTTCTTCAGCCAGACATTCCACGGCTCCCAGTAGCCCATGTTGCCATCCTTGTAGAAGCCGTGATCCATAACGGTGCCGTCGGTCAGGCTGCGCGGTGAATCACCGATATAGGTGATGATGAGCGAGCCATCATAGAGCTTCTTCTGCCATGAAGAGAACAGCGTCATACGCTTGTTCAGGTCCGGCTCGGCAATCACCGCTGCCATGCCGTCCCTCCAGCCGTCTGGCCATGCCAGACTGGGATACGTGAAGATGGAACTATTATACAGACCGATCCAGCCGGTAAAGATATCAGCATTGGGGAAACCGGGGACAAGGAGACCCTGCCAACCGTCCTTCGTGTAGTTTGTGATGCGGGGGACATCGGCAACGTCAAGGACGGTCTTGATTCCCACATCCTGCAGATAGCTCTGTATTGCCGTGACTTGATCCTTGCGGGCACGCACGTCGCTGATAAGCGGAACCTCAAATCCGTTGGGATAGCCGGCCTCAGCCAGCAGTTGTTTTGCCTTCTGGGGATTGTACTTCAGCTGCGGCTGGTCCTTGACGAACCAGGGATCATGCGGCACGGCATGCTGGTAGATGGCATTCATCGTCCCCTGACCGATACCGGCCGCCATTCCCTCGCGGTCAATGGCGTATTCCAGCGCCTGGCGTACCCTTAGATCAGCGAACGGGGAATTCGGGTTCTTGCTGTCAGGGAAAATGCTGAAGATGAAGAAGATGTCCGAGGCGATGAAACCGGTGTAGCCCTCCTTCTGCATTGAAATGAAGTCAGAAGGGTCAACGTTCTCCACCCAGTCTACCTCGCCTGCCTTCAGCGCAAGAAGCGAAGTGGGGACATCGGGATTATTGCGGAATTCAATCGCATCCAGATAGGGCTTGCCCTTCTGCCAGTAGCCGTTCCATTTCTTGAACTTCACAAACTGATCGCGCTGCCAACTATCAAAGACAAAGGGACCGGTGCCCACCAGATGGAGCTGCGCGGCGGTATCAGCGGTTGCCGGCTTGGCAAGGGCGGTCGGGGAAGCCATCTGCCCGATGGTGCTCATCGCCAGCGCCGGCAAAAGCCGGGCATCGTACTTGGAAAGATTCAGGCGAAGGGTCAGCTTATCAACCACGTCCATTGAAGTCACGTTGGCAAATACGTCGGAACCGGCAACGTTCGCGTTGATGACAGATTCAAAATTGTACTTGACCGCAGCGGCATCAAAGTCGGTCCCATCGTGAAATTTGATTCCCGACCTGAGACGGAAAGTGATTGCCCGGCCGTCAGCGGTGACATCCACCGACTCGGCAAGCCAGGGAACAGGGTTACCCTTGCGATCCAGAACAATAAGGGGCTCCAGCACCGGAAGTATTATCTGGTTATACCAGGTGAAGCTCGGCATATCCATCGGGGCACCAAGAACTGAGAGACCGGTATTGCGCACATAGATCAACGTGCCCCCGTACTGTGGCCCTGCGGACGGGCTTGCCTGCGGTGATGGGCCTGACGTCGGTGATGGTTTGGCACAACCGATAATCACAGTACTAAATAGCAGAAGTGCTCCGAGAATGACGAATAACAGCCTCTTCATTGCTTTCTCGTCCCTCCATTTAATGAATTCAGGTCACATAAAGCCTCTTTCCTATTATCACCCCCCTTCACCGGAAATTTTGCCACCAATTCCACGTATCTTTAATTCATTCGGGTAGCAGGATTATACATATGCGCTAACACATTGTCAAGGACGCCCGGACGCTTGACAGTCTGTCCTGAAGTAATCCTCACCCTCCGCGTGTTAATATCTGGCAATAAAAAGTGAGGATGATGAGGCAAGTACCGATGTCAAAATAGCAGGACTAAAACGGTGCAGTCTGTAGCTATTGAAAACCCCAACAGGCAGAAGTGGGCAGGGAACAGGGGAATCCGGCATTGCATCTGCTTTAGCTCGGTGCTTCAATAATGATAGTCGTCCCGGCGCCGGGCACTGACCTGACGGTCAGCGTGCCTCCGATGAGTTGGGCACGCTCGTGCATCCCGGCAAGACCAAGCTTCCCGTACTTGGCAAGGTTACTCATCTGCTCGGGTACTTGAAAGCCTTTGCCGTTATCAATGATGCAGATCCTAGTCTTTCCTTCCGTAAACTCCACCATGATCTCGGCACGAGTCGCCCCGGAGTGGCGCCAGACATTCCTCAAGGCCTCCTGGGTGATGCGAAACAGGGCTATCGTCACCTCTTCCGTCAGGCGGTGCTCTTTACCTGCCACACTCACCCTGGCAGTAATACCGGAATATTTTGAGACCTCCGAAGCCAGCATCTCTATTGCCGCAAGGAGTCCCAGCCGGTCAAGTGCCGGCGGGCGCAGGTCTTGGCTCAGGTGACGGACGCCCTGCAGGATAGCATCAGTCTGGTGCCACAGGTCCTCAAGACGCTTGCGCATTTCCGGCAATAGCCCGGGCTGGTTTGCCAGGGCATCAAGCTGACGGGAAAGCACCACAAGCGACTGGATGGTATCATCATGGAGCTCATGAGAGATCCGTTTCCTTTCCTCTTCCTGGGCCCGGATAGCCTGCTGGAAGTAGAAACGCAGGCTTTCGTTCATGCGCTTCTGCTCGGTGATGTCCCTCGCAATATGCTGGAAGGCGACCGGTTTCCTATGGTCGTAAAGAAGGCTGGTGGCAAGCTGGATATATGCCTCGCTACCATCATGGCGGAAGATGCGTTCCTCGTACGGCTGCTCCACTTCCTCGTCGTTCAGGAGCTGCCTTCCGACCTTTTCAGCAATCTCCATGCTCTCCGGCGAAAGAATGCTCCTGATATTCATCCGCTTGAGCTCATCCCTGCTGTAACCGGTAAGCCTTTCCGCCGCCTTGTTGACCGTGATGATGTTGCCATCAAGGTCATGGATCAGGATCGCATCGTGAGCATTTTCAAACAGGTAGCGGAAGCTTGCCTCAGATATCCTAAGGTCACGACGGGCACTCTCCAGCTCGCTGAGGTACTGCCGCTGCCGGCGCAATGCTGAAGCGCCGAGGGCAATAAGGTCACCGAGGACAAGAACAATGACAATGCCAAATATCTGTTCGGCAAGGGCAACCGGTTGAAGATAGACTCGCAGCGACATGAAGACAAGGGAGACAGCGGAGACGACCAGCGCGACCTTCCAGCCGTAATACCATCCTGCCAAAACGATGGGGAAAAGGTAAAGCCACCTTTCAAAAATCACCGCGCTTATGCCGAGCACGGAGAAAAGGTCGGCTAAAGCCAGAGGATACTGCACCCGCGCCAGGTGCAGGGCGGTAATGAGCACAAGACTCCCCGAGATGAGCCAGAAGCCACGCTGGGAGGTTATCCTTTCCGAGGAAAGACCGTGCAGCTTGTTTGAACTCATACGCTTATGCTAGGGAATATCATCAAGGGTAACCCAGCCATGCTTGAGGGCATAGACTACGGCTTCAGTCCGTGAGCTTACCTTCAACTTGCTGAAGATGTGCCCCAGGTGTGCCTGTACCGTACGCAGGGAAAGGCAGAGTTCATTGGCGATTTCCTGATTGCTCAAGCCGCGCGTGGCAAGACGCAGCACCTCAACCTCGCGCTCACTGAGGATATCCGAGGTTTTCTGGCGGGTTGACCTATCAGCGGAGGCCACAAACCGGTTCAGCACCTTGCGGGCAATTGCCGGGTGCAGCACCGATTCGCCGGCATGAATCTGACGCACCGCCTCAACAAGTTCACGCCCACGGATACTCTTCAGGAGGTACCCCGCCGCTCCCGCTTCAAGGAGGCTGAAAACAAACTGGTCGTCATCATAGGCAGAAAGGATAAGCACCGCTATCCCCGGATACTGCGCCTTGATCTGTCGGGTCGCCTCTATTCCATCAACCACCGGCATGGCGATGTCAATGATGGCAACATCGGGACGGGTAATCCCCGCAAGCCTTACTGTCTCCTCACCATCGGCAGCCTCTGCCACAACTTCAATATCTGGTTCCTGCTCCAGTATCTGGCGGGTACCTTCACGTACTACGGCATGGTCATCAGCAATAAGCACTCTTATTTTACTCATGGGGCTCTACCAGGGAGTCTCCTTTTTCTCCTTGAGCGTGGCAATAAGGTCTTCAATCGGAATGGCGGCAAGGGTGAGCGTCTGGGTGGTTCCCCTCGCGCTGAGACGTATTGCAAGCTTGGCTACGGCTTCGTTGCTGGGGGCTTCCAGAATATTCACAAAATCATACTGTCCGAGCAGGGCATACTGGCTCAGTATCTTCACCCCCATGAACTCTACCTCCCGGTTGATCTCCTTGAGGATTTCGGGGTCTTCCTGAAGGGCCTTCCTGCCGGCATCGGTAAGGGTCGTCAACATCAGATAGACTGACATCCTGGCTTCCTCCTTTCTGCACCCGGCTTAATTATGGTGCTATCCTTACCCCATTTGTCAACAGCCCGGACACGCGTGACGGACCGGATACGGAGAAAAGCAAATGGTACCAAACCTGTTTATGCTATAATAGGAAGCAAAACCCCGCAGGAAGAAACCATGGAAGGACCGTCGGATAACATTGCGAAACTCAGGGAAAAAGAAGCGGAAGAGCCGGTCGCATCATTTCTGAAAATGAAACTCACGGAGCTCAGCCCCGGCTATGCCCGAGTGACAATGAGAGTAGGTCAGGAGCACCTGAACTTCAACAACATGGTTTTCGGCGGGATCATCATGGCGGTGGCTGACCAGGCATTCGCCTATGCCACGAACTCGTTGGTAAGCCCGAGCATTGCCACCCAGTTCAACATCCACCTGATCTCAGCCGCCAGCGTCGGGGACGAGCTCGCCGCCGAATGCCGTGTGATCAAGAGCGGGCGCCGTATCGGCATTTCCGAAATTACCGTAACAAACCAGAACGGCAAGTTGATCGCCCGCGCCACCGGTACCACGGTGGTCACCAGTAAATAGCTTGACATAAATTTAATTATTGACAGCAAAATTCAGCCTGTGGTATTCTGAAGCTGATATGTGCTTTAGCACGATGACCAACATAAACTCGGTAGGTCCGGGGAGATTCAAGTTCATCTTTACACGGCGCACCGCGGGTGCGCACGGGAGGCAATTGTACAGGGGAAAATAGTTTCTGAAAAAGAGGACTGGTCTACCTATAGGATTGCCTCCCGAACGGGAGGCAATCAAGTTTATGGAGGCAGGCGTTCAGCGTTGGATACAGGAAAGTGCGAGACCATCCCGCAGATCATCGTCAGTAATGCTGCTAGATGGGCAGCACGGACTGCCATGTGCATGAAGATGTTCGGCATATGGCGGCGCTACACGTGGCGGGAGTACCTCGATAATGTTAAGTACTTTTCCCTCGGGCTGGTCAGTCTGGGACTCGAGCGCGGCGATGTTGCCTGCATTATCGGGGATAACGAACCGCAGTGGTTCTGGGGAGAGTTCGCCGTGCAGGCAGCCGGGGGGGTTGCCACCGGTATTTTCGTTGACTCAATCCCGTCCGAGGTGAAGTATATTGCCGAACATTCGGGTGCCAAGTTTGCCATCGTCAACGACCAGGAGCAGACGGACAAATTCCTCGCCATAAAGCAAGAGCTTCCCCGGCTCAAGAAAATCATCTACTGGGACCCCAAAGGGATGCACAGCTACCGCGACCCGATCCTAATGAGTTTTGATGAGGTTATCGCGCTCGGGCGCGAGTACGAGAAGACCCATCCCGGTCTTTTTGAAGAAAATGTTGCCGCGGCAAGGGGCGATGATATTGCCTTCATCTACTACACATCGGGCACCACCGGTCTCCCCAAAGGCGCCATGCTCACCCACCGTGCCC
>JAOAEN010000067.1 GCA_026416775.1 Dehalococcoidales bacterium | reverse complement strand
TCATGAGCCCGCTTGTCTTTGCCATGCCCAGGGCCGCCGGGTCCGGCCGCCCGGAAGGCACGTAGGCACCGGGGCTGAGTTGACGGGTAAAAACAAAAAATGGTAGCGGGTGGATTCGAACCGCCGACCAAGGGCTTATGAGTCCCCTGCTCTACCGCTGAGCTACGCTACCAGTCATAAAATATAGCATCCTGCAGGGTGCCGTGTCAACATAACAAAGCGGGCCGGACAGAGTGTGGTGATAGGGCAGAAGGGAAAGGTGGCTCGATCTTTAAACTAGCCCTTCTCCATGCCGGCAAGCATGGATGAGGCCCGGCGGCGCAGGCTGATGAATGCCTCAACAAGTGCGGGGTCAAACTGGGTACCGGAGCACCTCTCAAGTTCCCGCAGGGCTTCTTCCTCCGTCATGCGTCTTTCCTTGTAGCTTCGTCCGGAGGTCATGGCATCGAAGGCATCGGCAATTGCCAGGATACGGGCATCAAGGGGGATATCGTTCCCCTTCAGACCGCGGGGATACCCCGTACCGTCGTAGCGCTCGTGGTGGTAGAGGACGGCATCAACGCAGGACCTGAGCCCGACGATGTACTTCAGTATCCCCACCCCCATCTCCGGGTGGTGCCTGACGATTTCCCATTCCTCGCCGGTAAGCGGCCCCGGCTTGAGGAGGATGGTATCGGGGATGCTGAGCTTACCGATGTCGTGGAGGAGCCCGGCGGCCCTTATCCTCTTGATACCTTCCTTCGTGTAGCCAAGGACGGTGGCAAGCTCGGAGGCATAGCGGCTTACCGACCGCGAATGCCCGTAGGTATAGTGGTCACGGGTATCCACGGTCGCTGCAAGGGCATAAATGATGTTCACGATAGCACCATCGTCCCCTGCCTGATGCGGCATCGTGCTGACCGTCTCACCACAGGCCGCCTGACCTGCCAGGCAGATGCAATTCTTCCCCGCCGCCTTGGCGGCATAGAGCGCCTTGTCCGCCGCCTGGATGAGCATCTCTCGGCTGATGCCGTCCGTCCTCCAGGTGGCGACCCCGATGCTGCACGTCAGCATGATGCCCTTTTGCTCCATTGCCAGCGCAAGACGTGCACGTATCCTCTCGGCAACGGTGGCGGCACCCGTGGCATCGGCACCGGGCAGGATAACCGCAAATTCATCACCGCCGTAACGTGCGCCGATATCGGTGGCACGTATGGAGCTTCTGATGAGAGTACCCACCTCTTTCAGGATTTCGTCGCCGAGCATGTGCCCGTAGACGTCGTTGTAGGTCTTGAAAGAGTCCAGGTCAATCAGAAGCAGCGAGAAGTTACCCCCGGAAACGGAGGCTAGCTCAACCTGCTTGGCGAGCTTCTCCTGAAAGGCACGGTGGTTGTAAAGGCCGGTCATGCCGTCCAGGTCGGCCTTCTCCTTGATGCGCGCGTAGATCTGGGCGTTTTCTATCGCCACGGCTGATTCGCGGGCAAGCCTCACCACAAGGTCGATATCGCCATCTGAATAATCCCCGGCAGGCTGCCGCGGGCCGATCGCCAGAATACCGACAAGGATGCCCTTGCTCACGATGGGGCAGAGTAACTCGAGGTTGCTCCTGGCAATGGCCTGTTTTTCCTCGTCCGGGAAACAGCGACATTCTGCAGGACTCTCCATCTCGCTCCGGGTGAGGAAGTCGTGGTTTTCCAGCCAGCGCGCTACGGCACCGCCCCGTCTGAGGGCGAGGGGAGTGAGCTGCCCTTTTCCGCCGTCAAGACGGGCGGCGAACTTCGTGCAGAAATCATCGCCGGCTGGCAGCACGAGGTGTGCCTCGCGGGCACGGATCGCCTTTACCAGCGGGCCCAAGAGCCCGTGGGCGATATCTTCGATATTGATGAACATGCCGAGCTTGCCGGCGAAATCAAGCAGCATCCTGCGGTGCAGATAACGGCTACCGTAGAGCACTCTGTCCATGCCGCGGTCAAGCATCCCCCTGAGCCAGTTAAAAAGAAAGGCAAGGAGCAGCGTGATCCCGGCAAGCAGCGGTATCCCCAAGGTGGCGGGCAGAAAGCGCAGGAGGTCCCCCAGGACCAGCAGCACTGCGAGGTAGGCAAGGGTGATGCACACCGTGGTGATCCCGTAGACCGACCACTTCTTCACCAGCTTCTGGATATCAAGCAGTCCGCACCTGACCATGGCCGAGGTGATGATGAGGGCATTGGCGGCAAGGCCGATGCTGAAGAAAGTGAAGCGTGCGTCCTTCACGAAAACGGCGGGGATGTTTGCCGCAGCCATAACTCCCAGGCCGGCAAGCAAGAAGGCAAGGCGGGTTCTTTCCCGGTTTTCGGCAGCCTGCTTAAGCCGCCTGATGAGGAAATAGCCCGAGACCACGATGAAGAAACCACCGGCATATAAGAGGGCATTGAAGACGTAGCCCGGGTACCTCAGTGCCGGGGCGCTTTCCGGCGGCATGATATCCTGGGCAAGGCAACTGCCGGTGGCAAGTAGGGCCACGGCAGCAAGCCAGCCATAGCCGATCCGGACGATCCTGCGGCTCCCCGTACCGGTCAGCTCCGCCGCGCCTGCGGTAAAGTGCGTGTAGGCTACCACCGCCCACGCCGCACCGACCGCAAGAGTAGCCTTCCATACTGACAGCAGCCAGTAGGGCTGCCTCATGCCGACGAGCAGTGCACTCAGGCTGACAGCCGCCGCAGGGAGGATGTAAAGGAGGAAAAGCCCCTTCAGCCTGTTCTGGCGTAGCTGCAGCGTAATGGCGAGGACCAAAACATAGATGGCAAGGACAGCAAAATGGATGATGCTGTGGCTTGCCATCGGTAACATGAATTCCCCTCTCATCTTTCTATTCCCGGACTCAGGCCTTTCTCCAGCACACCAGAAGCACCACGATAAAGAAAACGGCGATGCAGCTCACTGCCACCCATGTTTCGTTCGCGCTGAAGCCGGCGATAAAAAGACGGGAACCTTTTCCGGACGCTGTCGCACCTGCCTGCCCGGAAGCTGGCTTAGCTTTTTCGGCCAGCAGCAGCTCCCCGGTACCGGGAAGTTGCTCTAAGACACCATTCGTGGCGTCGATGCGCAGCCTGCTGACGGAGCCATCCCCGTTGCTCACATCGCAGGACTGGCGGTAAAGCAGGACGCACTTTTCACCGCGGAAAGCCCTGATGCCGATACCGGCCATGCCGGAAGCCGCGCCGTGCAGGACGATGGAATACAGTCCCTCTGCGGGGTCCGGGATGCGGACGGTCTGGCACAAACCTTCCGCCGGGGAAAGCCGTGCCCCGGTGATCTCGTTCACCGGTGTTCTGTCCGGCAGGTAGCCGGCACCTGACCCGTCCGGGGTAACGACAAGACCCAGAAGCGGGCTGTCTATCGTGAATACGGCTTCTTCCCGTCATGGGGGAAGCAACCCAGGCTCCGATGGTGGCCCCCCGGCACCGGCCCGGGCCTGCCAGCCGGCGGGGATAACCACTTCCTGCCCGCGGGAGCGCAGGCTTACGGCCCCCTCCAGCGTCTGCACGCTTGTTTCGCCCGAGCCATCCACCCCGACGGCAAATAACGTGCCGTGCACCGTTACCGCTGCCGATGGTGTATCAAGCTGAAACTGGCAGCCACCGTCGGGCCTGCGTACCTGGTTCCACGTTCTTCCCGCCTCCTGTCTCACCCTGACCGAAGCCGAACCGTCACCGCCTGTCTCAAACCACGTGAGGATGACGCCGGTGCCAGGCTCAAGGGTGGTGGTTACCCCCGGCAGGAAGGTAATCGAGGCGCGCGAGCCGCTCCCCGTCTTTACCCGGCTTCCTGCCCCCAGCTTCATCCCGCTTGTCGCCTTCTCCCAGACAAGCGAGTGCTCCCGCTGGACAAGCGCCTCACCGGCGATAACCTTGAGCGTGGCGTAAGGCAAGGCAGTCCCTGCCTGCCCCGGATAGTAGAGAGAAAAGCTGATACCGACGGCAAGCATGCCGACAACAGCGGTCAGGAATATGCTGGTCAGACTGGAAAGAATACGACTTTTCAGCGCTTCCCCCTTTCTTACCCTGCCCCGTAGAGGATAGGTGGAGCGCCGTAAACAAAGCATAAATTTGGGGGCACTTACCATAAACAACCCGTTAAACACGGGTTACCGGACTTGGGGGTTAACCCCGTTGCCCGCATAATCAACGTTGTGTCATAATTTGATGAACGTCGGTGCACTTTGCACCCTACCGATCCGGTCCGGAGAGATAAGATGAGAGACTATCTGAGTGCCTACCGGGGAAAGAATGTCCTGATTACCGGCGGCGCCGGCTGCATCGGCAGCAACCTCACCAGAGCCCTGATCAGAGCCGGTGCTGCCAGGATCATCGTTGTTGATGACCTGTCGAGCGCGGCGAGATGGAATTTACCCGAAGACCCGACTGTCCTCTTCATTGAGGGCAGCATCCTGGACGAAGAAATCCTGAAGCGCGCATTCAACCAGAAGCCGGAGTACGTCTTCCACCTTGCGGCGCATTTTGCCAACCAGAACTCCGTGGATCACCCCGAGACCGACCTTGCGGTGAACGGTCTGGGAACGCTGAAAGTGCTGGAATATGCCAACCTCGCCGGGATAACCAGATTCGTCTTCGCCTCATCGGGCTGTTCGGTCTATGGCAGCCAGGCGCCGCTCCCGCTGAAAGAGGAATTCGTCTCCCTCCATCTGGATACCCCGTACCAGATCACCAAGCTCCTCGGTGAGCTTTACTGCAACTTCTTCTACAACCACTACCGGCTACCCGTGGCAATTGCCCGCTATTTCAACGTTTACGGTCCCGGGGAAATCCCGGGCGCCTACCGCAACGTTATCCCCAATTTCATCTGGTGGGCGCTCCACAGGAGACCCTTGCCGATCACTGGCACCGGTGAGGAAACGCGCGATTTCACCTACGTTGAGGATATCGTTGCCGGCACGCTCCTCATCGGGATTACTCCCGAAGCAGTCGGTGAAGCCTTCAACCTTGCTTCGGAGACCGAAACGAGGGTGAAGGACCTCGCCGACATGGTCAATGAGATTACCGGTAACGATCAGGGCGTTGAATTCAGGCCGCGCCGCGACTGGGACAGGATCACCCGCCGGCGTGCTTCCATCGCCAAGGCAAGGGCGGTGCTGGGCTATGAGCCGCGCACGACGATAAAGGAAGGCGTCAGGAAAGCCTGCGAGTGGATCGTCCAGAACCGCGAAAGAATTGCACGGGATGCAAGGTGGTAGGGGGGGACATGCCGGAGAACAGACTCAAAGTGGGTATCGTCGGCTGCGGCGCCATTGCCAGCCTGCGCCACGTTCCGGCGTTCTCTAGGCTCAGACGGGACGTTGTTCTCCGTGCTGTCTGTGATACCAACAGGGCCCTTGCCGAAAAGCTGGCCCGCCGGTACGGCATCCCCGGCGTGTACACCGATATTGCCCAGATGCTGGAACGGGAGAAGCTGGATATCGTTGACATCTGTACACCGCCGCAGACACATGCCGTCCTGGCGCTGCAGGCTATTGCCGCAGGCTGCCATGTGCTCATGGAAAAGCCGATGGCACTCAGGACATCGGAATGCGATGAAATGCTCCGCCTGTCCCGGGAAAAAGGGGTGAAGGTGGGGGTCGTCCACAACCAGCTTTTCTATCCCCCCTTCGTCAAAGCCAGGGAAATGGTTGCTAGGGGAGACATCGGTGATCTCATCGGCATGAGGATTTTTATGGCTGACCCAAGCGATGAAATGATCATGCGGAAAGACTACTGGGTCCACCGGCTGCCCGGCGGTGCCATCGGGGAGAGCGCACCCCATGCGGTCTACAGGTCAGCCGTCTTCATCGGCAGCGTGAAGGGAGTGGAAGTCAGCGCCCGTTGCCTCCTCGAGCATCCCTGGGCACCGTTTGACTATTTCCAGATTGAGCTGGAAGGAGAAAGAGGGACGAGCTCCATCACCATCTCCTATCCCGGTAGCTACCGCGCTTCCACCGTGGACCTCATCGGGACCGAGGGAATGCTCCACCTTGACCTCCTCAGGATGCTCCTCGTCCACCAGAAAGGGCGTGCTTCCATGTCACCCTTCGCGCTGGCTCTGGCGGCGAAGGAGAGTGCCCTGCAGATGATCGGCGGGGTGCTCGCCAATGCCGCAGGTACCCTGACTGGGCGGGGCAGGTTTTACGGGCATAACAGCCTCATTGAGGCTTTCGTGGAAAGTCTCGTCCACGGAAAGCCGCTTCCGGTGACCGCCGAAGACGGCAGGGAAACCGTGAGGGTGATGGAGATGATCGTCTCCCGCCTGAGGCAGAAATACGCACCCCGCACTTAGGCAATGAAAGGGCTCAGGCTTGCGCTCGTTGGAGCCTATCCGCCGCCGTACGGCGGTATCTCAACCCACGTGCAGAGGCTGGCCGACCGATGCATGCAGCAGGGGATTGACTGCGTGGTCTTTGACTATTCGCGTCCCGCCCGAAAGGCCGGTAATGTGCTCAACCTGCGCCAACCCGTGTCATGGTGCAGGCTGCTTTTCCATCGCTTCGATATCATCCACCTGCATGTCTCTGGCACACGCTGGATGGTCCCGGCATGCTTTGCACTTCTCGCCCGCCTGAAAGGGGCGAGGTTTGTCCTGACCTATCACAGCCTGCGGGGAAACTTTGACATTCCGGGGCAGGCCGCGATGAAGCTTACCCTGAAGGCCGCCGCCCGCATCATCGCCATGAACACCGAGATCAGGGAAAAGCTCAGCGGTCTGGGGGCAGCGCCGGAGAAAATCGCGATAGCCCCTTCTTTCCTACCGCCCGCGGTGAAGGAGGAGGATGCGGAGGAAGTCCCCGCGCAGACCCGGGAATTTATTGCAAACCACACGCCCGTCATTGCCGCCAACGCCTTCTCCATCACCGAATACCAAGGGGCCGACCTTTACGGCATTGACATGTGCCTTGAGCTGGTCGCGGCGCTGAAAAGGGACTATCCCCGTATCGGGCTGGTCGTCTTCCTGTCCCAGCCCAGCAATAAAGCCCGTTTTGCGGACTACCAGAGGCGCACCCGCGAGCTTGACATCGCCGA
>JAOAEN010000066.1 GCA_026416775.1 Dehalococcoidales bacterium | reverse complement strand
TCCGGTTCAATAGAAGCGTATGCCAAAATATATCTTTGTAACCGGTGGTGTGGTGAGTTCGGTAGGGAAGGGGATCACCGTCGCCTCAATCGGCACCATCCTCAAGAGCCGGGGAATCAGCATCGCGGTGCAGAAGCTTGACCCTTACCTCAACGTTGACCCCGGTACCATGTCGCCCTACCAGCACGGCGAGGTATTCGTTACCAAGGACGGCGCGGAGACCGACCTTGACCTCGGCAACTACGAGCGGTTCATCGATATTGAATGCACCGCGGACTCCAATACCACATCCGGACAGATCTACAGCACGTTGATTTCACGCGAGCGCCGCGGGGACTACCTCGGCGGTACGATCCAGATTGTCCCGCACCTCACCAACGAGATAAAGGGCCGCTTCAAGCGTCTTGCCGAAAAATCGGGGGCAGAGGTTATCCTCATTGAGGTGGGGGGCACGGTGGGTGACATTGAAGGGCAGCCCTTCCTTGAGGCCATCCGCCAGATGAGGAACGACGTCGGCAGGAACAACGTGCTTTATATCCACGTCACCTTCCTGCCCTATCTCCAGTCCACCGGTGAACTGAAGACGAAGCCCACCCAGCACAGCGTCAACGAGCTGAGGCGCATGGGTATCCAGCCGGACATCATCGTCTGCCGCAGCGACTACCCGATGGCGGAGAATTTGCGCGATAAAATATCCCTCTTCTGCGACGTGGAAAGACAGGCGGTCATCCCGCTGCAGACGGTGAAAACGATCTATGAGATTCCGCTCCTCCTTGAAGACTGCGGGCTCGGTCAGCTTATCGTGGAGAAGCTCGGTATTTGCGCGGGAGTGCCCGACCTGTCCCGGTGGCGGGCGCTTGTTGAGCGCATCAAGACGCCTCGCGAGCCGGTGAACATCGCCCTCGTCGGCAAATACGTTGAGCTTAACGATGCCTATTACTCCGTGCGCGAGGCGCTCCACCATGCCGCCATCTTCCACGACAGGTCGCTCAACCTCTCCTGGGTCCATTCCGAGGAACTGGAAAAGGTAAACCCGGACAGCTTCCTGCGCAGCGTGCAGGGGATTGTCGTCCCGGGGGGCTTCGGTATCCGGGGCATCGAGGGAATGATCAGGGCGGCGAGGTATGCCCGCGAGAACAAGATACCCTATCTTGGGCTCTGCCTCGGCATGCAGGTAATGGTGATCGAGCTGGCGCGCCATGCCTATAACTCTGATGAGCCGAATTCCACCGAGTTTGTCCCGGACACGCGCTATCCTGTGATTGACTACATGCTTGAGCAGAAGAACCTGCAGACGAAGGGTGCCACGATGCGATTGGGAAATTACCCCTGCAAGATTGTTGAGGGGACGCTGGCGTACCGGGCTTACGGGCAGGGACTGGTCCTGGAGAGACACCGTCACCGCCTTGAGTTCAACAACCGCTACCGTGATGTCCTGCGCCAGGCAGGTCTTATCTACAGCGGGCTTTCCCCCGATGACAGCCTTGTTGAGATCTGCGAGCTTGAGGTACATCGCTTCATGGTCGGCTGTCAGTTCCATCCCGAGTGTCTGTCCCGTCCCGGGCGGCCGTACCCGCTCTTTCGCGATTTCATCGGGGTTGCCAAGGGCATCTTGCGTGAGGGGGCACAGCCGCCGCTCCCCCTTACCGCTTGATAAGGAGGACCTATGCAGATATTCCTTGATACCGCCAATATTGAGCAGATAAGGCAGGCAAAGGCGCTCGGTATCATCAGCGGGGTGACGACCAACCCCACGCTTCTTGCCCGCGAGGGCAGCGCCGATTACGAGACGGTAACGAAGAAAATCTGCGAGATTGTTGATGGGCCGGTCTCCGTCGAGGTGCTTTCCGAGACGGCGGATGAAATCGTGAAAGAGGCGCGCTTCAAGGCCGCGTGGGCGCCCAACGTGAACATCAAGGTCCCGATCACTCCCGAGGGGCTCAAAGCGACGAAGGTGCTTGCTGCCGAAGGGATCAGGGTGAACATGACGCTCTGCTTTTCCCCGAACCAGGCCCTCCTTGCCGCGATCGCCGGGGCAAGCTACGTGAGCATTTTTATCGGGAGGCTCGATGACATCGGTCAGGACGGGATCCAGGTGCTTGAGGACACGCTGGCTGTCCTGGGCAACTATCCCGGGCTTGAAGCCCAGGTGATTGCGGCAAGCATCCGGCACCCCATGCATGTGACCTATGCCGCAATGGCGGGGGCGGATATTGCTACCGTGCCCTACAGCGTGCTCATGCAGATGATCCAGCACCCGATGACGGATATCGGCATCAGGCGTTTCCTCGCCGACTGGAAATCTGTGGCGAAGGATAACCGCTAAAATACTTTCTTCTTCCTCCGCGGCGATGGGGGAAACGAGGTGGAACCATGGAGATGAACAACAACGCAAACCACAATGCTGAAGCTGCTCCTGCCGGGGCGGCGGCTAACTCCGGTGCCAGTGCGCTGCCCGGGACCGGGGTCGGGCTTGCGGAGCTTGAAGGCAAGACCAAGGAAGAGCTCCTTGAGCTGGCAAAGGAAAAGGGAGTTGCCGTTTCTGCCAGCATGAAGAAGCACGAGATCATCCTGCGGCTTCTTGAGGTGCTGGGGGCGGAGCAGGGCAATATCCTCTGCAGCGGCATCCTTGAGATCATGCCCGATGGCTACGGTTTCCTGAGGCAGGAGACGCTTCTTCCCAGCCAGACGGACGTTTATATTTCCCCATCGCAGATAAGACGCTTCGGGCTGCGTAATGGTGACCTTGTTACCGGCATCGGGCGACCGCCGAAGAGCAATGAGAAGTACTTCAGCCTGCTTCAGGTGATCTCCATCAACGGGCTTGACCCGGAGACGGTGAAAAACCGCCAGCCTTTTACCTCGCTCACCCCCACCTTCCCCGATAAGCTGATCAACCTTGAGCATTCGCCCGCGGACCTTTCCACCCGGCTTATCAACCTCATTGCCCCCATCGGGCGCGGGCAGCGCGGGCTTATCGTGGCACCGCCCAAGGCCGGCAAGACCCTGCTTCTCAAGTCAATCGCCAATGCCATTGCCGCCAATTACAGCGATATCCACCTCATGGTCTGCCTCATCGGAGAGCGCCCGGAGGAGGTGACCGATATGAAACGCTCCGTCAAGGGAGAGGTTATCGCTGCCACCTTTGATGAGATGGTGGAAAACCAGACGCGCGTCGCCGAGCTTGCCCTTGAGAGGGCAAAACGCCTCGTGGAAAGCGGCAAGGACGTCGTCATCCTCCTTGACGGCATCACGCGCCTTACCCGTGCCTATAACCTGGCGATGCCATCAAGCGGCCGCACGCTTTCCGGCGGTATTGACCCGGCGGCACTGCATCCGGCCAAGCGCTTTTTCGGGGCTGCCCGTAATACCGTTGAGGGTGGCAGCCTCACCATTATCGCCACGTGTCTCATTGATACCGGCAGCCGCATGGACGACCTCATCTACGAGGAGTTCAAGGGCACCGGTAACATGGAGCTCCATCTTGATCGCAGGCTTTCCGAGCGGCGGATCTTTCCGGCGGTGGACATCCAGCGCAGCGGCACGCGCCGCGAGGAGCTCCTCCTCGGTGAGGAGACGCTGCGGCAGGTATGGCTGCTGCGGCGCATGGTGGGGATCATCGCCTCCGAGCCGAACAACTTCGTTGAGGGGACGGAGCGCGTCCTTGAGCGCATGCGTAAGACGAAGACTAACGCCGAGTTCCTTGCCACGCTCAACCGCGAGATCTAGGCCCGGGGCTTTTTTCTCCGCCCCTGCCCTTTTTCGTGGCAGGACAGGTAGGGTCTTTCCTGACGCATAATCGTCTTTCGTGCCTGCGTCTTTTTGCCTGCTTGCCGCCCGCATCTTTTCCCGGTTACAGGTACCGCTGAAGCCCCGTAGTTATATGGCGAAAAGAATGGGGCGGGATCTATCGGTCCCGCAGGTGCAGCCATGTGAGGGGACTAAAAGCAGGATTCTTGTTGCTCCTTGAAGAAACTTCATTTTAGGCATATCATATAACACAGAACAGGGGGCGGATTTATGCTGCAGATACGCAAGACCTACCGTGAGGTGAACCCCGAGCTTCTCAGCGCGGAGATAAGAGACTTCATCCTGAAGCAGGGGGCAGTCCTCGGGGAAAGCAAGCTGGAGACCTATACCCAGCCGGACGATACCGCATCTTTCATCACCCGCAGCACCATGACCTTCAGGATCGGGGACAGGGAGTGCGTCCTCGTGCACATGGTCGGCTCGACGAGGGGGGAGACCAGGCTCATGATTGATGTTGATGAGACGCTCTTTCCCCGCGAGAAGCTGAATGCCCTTCAGGCTGACCTCGACTTTATCTTCGGTAGCTACGAGACGAAGTAGCCCCTGTGCTATCCTGCCCTCGGATAGGAGCCGAGTATCTTCACGAACATCGCGTGTTCCTGGAGCGCCGCTAGTGCCTCGGCGACATTCTTTTCCTCGCGGTGCCCGATAAAGTCCATGTAGAAATTGTATTCCCATGGCTGGTGGCGGGTGGGGCGGCTTTCCAGCTTTGTCAGGTTCACGTCCCTGCGGGCAAATTCGCCAAGGCAGGCATAGAGTGCCCCCGGCTTGTGCCTCAGCGAGAAGACGATGGATGTCTTGTCATTGCCGGTGGGCGGGGAATCTTCCTTGGAGAGGACAAAGAAGCGCGTGAAGTTGTGGGGGTTGTCCTCGATTTCCCTTGCCAGGATCTTCATCCCGTAAAGTTCCGCCGCCCGGCTTGAGGCAACCGCGGCACAGTCAAGCCTTCCCTGCTCTTTGATCAGGCGCACGCTGCCGGCGGTATCCGAAGACGGTACGATCTCTGCTTTGAGCTTCTTCAGGAAGCTACGGCTCTGCCCCAGCGCCTGCGGGTGGGAGTAGACAAACCGTATGGAGTCCAGGCTGGCACCCTCAAGTGCGATGAGGCAGTGGCTGACGCGCAGCTCGGTCTCGCCGCAGACCATAAGCGGTGAGTCCAGAAGCAGGTCATAGACGCGGGCGACGCTCCCCTCAAGCGAGTTTTCCACCGGCACGATGGCGAAGGGCACCTCTCCCCGTTCCACCAGCTCAAAGACCCCGTCCAGGCTCTCGCACGGGATACCCCTCGTGGAAGCCCCGAAGTAGCGGATGGCGGCTTCCTCGGAGTAGGCACCCGGCTCGCCCTGATAGGCAACGGCAACACCCTGCACGTTTTTGGATGCGGCGATGATCTGGCGGTAGATGTTCTCCACGTCCCCGGGACTTATGCGGAGCTCGCGGGCAAGGCGGCGGACATTCCGGATGACCCTTATCTCCCGTTCCCTGTCCTCAATCACCCGGCTCACCTTTCGCTTACCCCTGCCGATTTCCCTGGAGATTGCCTGCCGCTCGGCAAGGAGCTCAACAATCCTGCGGTCAAGCTCGTCAATTTTCTGCCTTAGTTCTTCAATGTTCATCTGAGCACTCTCGGAATTAACCCCGCCCCCAGGGCAAAATCGCAGAGCACGATCGCCATCATCGCTTCCACCGCCGGCACGGCGCGGGGCACGATGCAGGCGTCATGTCTGCCGGTGACCTTGAGTGTGGCGGGTTTCATTTCCCTCATGTCCACCGTCATCTGCTCACGGGCGATGGAAGGCACCGGCTTCACCGCCACCCTCACCACGATGGGCATGCCGCTGGAGATGCCCCCGAGGATGCCGCCGGCATTGTTGGTCACGGTGGTGACCTTCCCGTCCTTGATCGTGAACGGGTCGTTGTTTTCCGACCCCTTCATTGCCGCGGCAGCAAAGCCGGCTCCGAACTCCACCCCCTTCACCGCCGGGATGGCAAAAAGCGCCCTGGCAAGCTCACCATCAAGTGTGGCGAAGACGGGCTCCCCGAGTCCTGCCGGCACGTTGAGGGCGATGCCTTCAATGACCCCGCCGAGGCTATCGCCGGCGCGCTGCGTCTCGGTGATGAGGGCTGCCATCCGGCGCGATGCCTCGTGGTCGGCACAGTAGAGCGGGTCGGCTATTGCCCTTTCTCTTACCACGGCGTGGTCAAGGGGGGCGGCTTTGATGCTCCCGATGGCAACCGTATGGGCAAAGACCTCTACCCCCAGCCTGCCCAGCAGCCTCTTTGCCACCGCCCCTGCCATGACGAACCCCGCCGTTATTCTCCCCGAGAATCTGCCGCCACCCCGCCAGTCGTTAAAGCCGCCGTACCTGACAGATGCGGTGTAATCGGCATGCCCGGGGCGCGGTCTGTGACGCAGTTCCTCGTAGGCGCTATCATCAAAGTCTTTATTCCTTACCATGAGGCAGATGGGGGCACCGGTGGTATGGTCGGCGAGGGTCCCGGAAAGAATTTCCACCCTGTCTGGTTCCCGGCGCGGGGTAGTACCGGGGCCGGGAGGGTAGCGGCGTTCGAGTTCCCGCTGGATGTCGTCTGCCCTCAGGGGGAGCCCGGCGGGGCATCCGTCAACGACGACCCCGGTGCCGTAGCCGTGGCTTTCCCCGAAGCTCGTCACGGTGAAGAACGTGCCCAGGCTATTCTGCATTTCTCTCCAGTTTCACGCCCACGCTTTCCAGCGTTTCCCAGAATGTGGGGAATGTCTTGGCGACGCATTCTGCCCCCTTGATGGTGATGCCACCCCACGCTGCCCCGAGCACGCCGAAAGCCATGGCAATACGGTGGTCACCGTAGCTATCAAGTTCCGTGGCGATGCCGAGGTTGACGCGCTGGGCTTTTTCCTTGGCGGTCTCTTCCTGCACCGGCGTCTTGGCACCGATGATGATGAGGCGGTCTTCCATCTCGGTGACCTGAATACCGAGCCGTTTCAGGTTCTCAAAGACAGCCCGCACCCGGTTGGACTCCTTGATCCGCGCCCGCTCAATACCGGTAAATTCGCTCTTGCCGTTCGCCTGAGCGGCAAGGACTGCCATGGTGGGCAGGAGGTCGATGCAGTCGGAAAGGTCGGCATTGATGCCGCGTAGGGGGCTTTTCTGCGCGGTAACGATGCCGGCGGAAGCCCTGACGTCAACCCCCATGTTGCGCAGGTGCTCCAGGATGACGCGGTCGCCCTGCAGGCTTGCCTTATCAAGGTTGTCGATGCCGATGTTCCCACAGCTTGCCCCCAGTGCCAGCAGGTAGGAGGCGGAAGACCAGTCGCCCTCGATTTCAATGCGTGCCGGCTGGTACCTC
>JAOAEN010000065.1 GCA_026416775.1 Dehalococcoidales bacterium | reverse complement strand
GCGATAGGATTCACAGCCTGGATGACTTCCTGGCATTGCTTAGAGGTGTGAAGCCAGGCAGAGACGGCGAATACAGGGCACTATGTCCGGGGCATGACGACCATGAGCCCAGCTTAAGCGTCAAGGAGGCCGATGGCAAAATCCTCTTGCAATGCTTCGCCGGATGTGGACTGGTGGACATTCTGAAACCACTAAAACTGGAGGTCAAAGACCTCTTCCTCAATGACCATAACCCAAAGGTAAAGAGCCAGAAGAGACTGGTTGCCACATTCAGCTACGAAATCGAGAAGGGCGAAGAAGCCTTCCAGATTCGCCGCTATGACCTCGGCAATGGCAAGAAGACTTTTGAGGCCTGGCACCGAACCGGCGACCGGAAGGTTGATGGGATGCTCATACAGGGCAGGTATCTCCGGGGGATGGGAAAGTATAAGAAGAATCCTGTCCTTTTTCACCTTCCCGAGATAAAGGAATGGGTAAAAACAGGCAAGACCATCTATCTACCTGAAGGTGAGGCCAAAGCCGAGTTGATAATCAAAAATGGAGGTGCCGCAACGACTTCACCATTCGGGGCCGGACATGGCAAATGGCGACCTCAATACAGCGACATGCTGGCTGGGGCAAAGGTTGTCATCCTGCCCGACAACGACTACGACTTTATTGTCTATGAGAAGGAGCTCGGAGACCTCGGGATTACGGTGGAAAGCGTTAGCGAGCCGGGCGATGCTTCCACGCCCGCAGGCTATATTAGCCGGCGGATGATGCAGATAATCAGCGCCTGGTACTCCAAGAACCTGGCTATTGAAGTCAAGAAGGGACTTCAGAAAAAGGTGGAGAACGGCGGCTGGCCCAAACAGGCACCTTTCGGATATGTGAACAAGCGCGACAAGAACTCATCCTGGATAGAGGTCGACCCCAAGAATGGCCCCTTTGTCACCGAGGCATTCAGGGAGTTTGCCACCGGTAACTGGACCTTACGTTCCTGGGCCGACCATGCCTACTCACTGGGCTACCGCAGTCGCAAGGGGAATCCCATAGCTCCATCCAAGTGGAGCGACATCTTCCATCACCGATTTTACCTGGGTGAGACCTGGTTCAAGGATGGGGAAGTGCCCATCAAGGGACCCACCCACCGCTAACTGACGAGGATACGTTTTCAAGAGTGCAGCAGGTGCTGAAAGAGCACGACAAGCACAAGCAACGCACCCACCGCCATAAATACCTGCTCCGCGGTCTGGTTTATTCCCTTGACACCGACAGTCCTTGCTGGGCGGAGACGCATCCGGAAAAGAAGGTCAGCTACTACCGTAGCCGCGACAAGTCTAGCGGCAGGAATGTCTTCTACAACACCAGGGACATTGAGAGTCAGCTCACGGATATCATCAAGGGCGTGACCATCAGTGAGGAAAGACGCCAGGAGATGAGGAAAGAGCTGGCAAAATGGTTTGAGGAAGAAGACAACACCAATCAGGAGTTGAAAGAGGCTTTCGCGAGGCTGGCGAAGCTGGAGCGCATGGAGAAGAACTTACAGCGGCTGGCCATTGAAGAGGAGATATCCATTGCCGACTTCAAAGAGCACCGGACACGGATTGAGGCAGAGAGGGCAAGGTTGAATGTCACCGTGGACGCTATCAAACAGCGGCAGCACCTGGTAAAAGCCGACTTTGAACTGGCGCTACAGCTTGCCTCCGAGCTGGACTACCTCTTTGAGAACGGGAACTTCGATGAGAGACGCCTACTGTGTGACGTTATTTTCAAGCGCCTGAAGGTAAGACAGGGTAAAATCGTCGGGGTGGACTATAACTCACCATTTGGCTTCATTGCCGCTCAAGCCAAAGGTTCGGGAACTGTTACCTATGGTGGGGAAGGGGGGACTCGAACCCCCACGCATCGCTGCAACGGATCCTAAGTCCGTCCCGTCTGCCAGTTCCGGCACTCCCCCGTCAGGAGTCTCTCTTGATGCAAGGCACCGGAAGGACCGGCGCTTTTCTTCAGTAATATATCATTTTGGCGAATGTGCCTCAAGTAGCGGTGCTGTTGACAGGGAGGACCTCGTGGTGCTATATTACCTAGAAAGCCTATGCATAGATAGTCTAGGTATAAAAGCCAGCGGGGCAGCCGTCGCTGATCAGAGGAATTCGCAGAAAGGAGGTCGGTCCATGAAGTTACTCAGCCTTGCCATCTGTTCGCTCGGTATATGGGTTTTCATCAGTGCTTTCGTCAATGCGAGTTGGGTAGGGATTGTCTTCGGCGCAATAACCGCGGTGCTGTCGCTCATTGCCGCTTTCAAAAAGGAATAGATAGCTGTAAGGACGTGGGTGGTTCCCGGCGGCTGCCCCGCGATTTTTCCCCGGGTTACTCCCCCTCTTGCAAAGATTACCGGCACGTGCTAGTATTGACATACATCGGATGTCTATGTAAACTTCCCGAGGGGGTCTGTAAGAGAGTTAATGGATACCAAACTTGACCTGATCAAAAGCAGTTCAACCTCGCTTCTCCTCAGTCTCCTGGCAGAGCGGGAGATGTACGGCTACCAGATCGTCAAAGAGCTTGAGGCAAGAAGCCAGGGGTATTTCAAGTTCAAGGAGGGCACCCTGTATCCGGCACTGCACCGTCTGGAAAGGTCTGGCCTGATCAGGGGAGAGTGGCGTATGCTCCCCAACGGCAGGCAGCGCCGTTACTATTCCATTACTGAAAAAGGGCTGGTCAAGCTGGGCGAGGAAAGGGTGCAGTGGCAGAACTTCTTTACTGCCGTAAGGATGATCCTGGAGCCGGAAGCCCCGCAGGCTTGAAGAAGGTGGACTGATGACGGCAGAACTGGTGCGGTTTCTGGAAAGCATCCGTGATGCTGCCAAGCTCAGCCCGGCAGAGGAGAGTAACATCCTCGGCGAGCTTAAAACCCACATCGAGGATGAAGTCCAGGAGCTCATGGAAGCCGGGCTTACCGAGGAAGAAGCGGTAAAAAAATGCCTCGGGCGGATGGGTAATGCCAAGCTCATTGCCCGTCAGGTCTACGAGACCTACAGTCAGGGGAGCTGGAAACAGGTGCTTCTGGCTTCCATGCCGCATCTTCTCTTCGGGCTGCTTTTTGTCCTCAACTGGTGGCATTATCTGGGCTGGCTTTCCCTTGCCCTTGTGCTTATCCTGGCCATTGCAGTCTACGGCTGGGTCAGGGGCAAGCCCACGTGGCTTTTCCCGTGGCTGGGCTACTGCCTTATCCCGGTGCTCGCCGTCGGGATAACGCTTCTCTATATCCCGCGTGGCTGGTCGTTTCTCGTGCTCCTGGTCTATTTCCCGCTGGCGCTGTGGTGGGTGCTCAAGATCATCGTGCAGGCAACACGGCGGGACTGGCTCCTCACCACACTCATGCTGATGCCGCTACCGGTAGTGGCGGGGTGGTTTCTGGTCATTTCTCCCTCGGCGAGGATTTCGGAACACATCTTTGCTCGCCTCTACCTTTTCGCCCCGTGGATAGGGCTTAGCTTCTTCATGATGGCGGCAACAATCGCGGTTTTCATCCGGCTGCGGCAGCGCTGGCTGAGGATCGGGCTGCTGGCGATATCCGGCATCTTCACGCTGGGGCTGGTTGTTTATTACGGGCTGGGGCGGCTTGATATGACTGTCTTCTTCGGTCTGACGCTGGTGATGTGGGGGGTTTTTGTTGCCCCGCTCCTTCTTGAGCGTTATCTCAAGCATCACCGACCTGTCGCCACGGGCGAGGAAAGCCTGTTTTAAAAAGTNAGAATAGGGGAGTCTATCACGATGCAGAAGGTAGCGGTTGTTACGGACAGCATCGCCTGCCTCACCAAGGATTTCACCACCCAGTACGGGATTGAGGTGGTGCCGATTAACCTTTACGCCGGCGGGAAGATCTACCGTGACGGGGTGGACCTTGCCGCCTCGGAAGCCTACGAGCTGTTCCTCGCCGACCCGGACTCTTTCAAGACATCCGCCGCGTCTCCCGAGGTCTTCCTTCAAGTTTTTCGTGAGGTAAGCAAGCGTGTCCGGGCGATTGTCTGCATCACGGTCTCCGCCAAGCTCAGCATGATGGCGGACTCTGCCCGCAAGGCAAAAGAGCTTGCCCGTACCGAGCTGCCCCAGACCCCCATTGAGGTCATTGATTCGTGCACGGCAGCGGCTGCCGAGGGGATGGTGGCGGTGGCGGCTGCCCGTGCTGCCTCTTCCGGTAAGGACCTTGACGGCGTTATTGCCGAAGCACTCCGGGTAAAGGACAAGGTTCATTACATCGTCTTTCTTGACACCATCAAGCACGTCTATCGCTCGGGACGTATCCCGAAGATTGCCTCCCAGATAGGTTCGGCGCTCAATCTCAAGCCGCTTCTCGTCGTTGCGGAAAGCGTACACTTCACCGGCATGGTGCGCAGCCATGCCCAGGGCATTGAGCGGATGATACGGATGATAAA
This sequence comes from Dehalococcoidales bacterium, assembly GCA_026416775.1. Lineage (GTDB taxonomy): Bacteria > Chloroflexota > Dehalococcoidia > Dehalococcoidales > RBG-16-60-22 > JAOAEN01. The sequence goes on along the minus strand of JAOAEN010000065.1, from coordinate 2,746 downwards.
GGACAGGGTCGGCGACAAGCCGGTGCGTGCCGCGGTAACCCATGCCTATGCCCCGGAGGAGGCGGAAAGGCTCCGGGAGCGCGTGGCGAAGGAGTTCAACTGCATTGAGCTCTGGACGACCGAGTTCAGCCCGGTCATGGGCTATGCCTGCGGGACGGGCACGGTCGGCATCGCCTACTATGCCGAGGACTGAATGGAGACGATCCAGATCATCAAGACCGCCCTTGGCATCATCATCGGCTACCTCGTCGGTGCCGTGCCTTTTGCCTATGTTATTGCCCGCGCCCGTAAGGGCGTTGACATTCGTAGTGTGGGAAGCGGTAATGCCGGCGCACTTGCCGTCTGGCGGGAGGTGGGCCCAGCCTGGGGGGCAGCCACGCTTGCTCTGGATGTGGGTAAGGGTGCCCTTGCCGTGGGACTGGCACGTTGGCTCGGTCTTGATATGGTGTGGACGTGCGCCAGCGGTTTTTCCGCGGTATGCGGGCATAGCTGGCCGGTGTTCCTCGGTTTCCGCGGTGGTAAAGGCGGTGCGGCAACGGTCGGGGTGCTTCTCGTCGTTTTGCCCGTCCCCACCGCCATCGCCCTTGCCATTGCGGCACTGCTTATTGTCGTTACCAGCAATGTCAGGCTTGGCGGATTTATCGGGCTTGCCACGGTGCCGCTTACTAGCTGGCTTTTTCACCGGCCGATGGAATACGTCTATTTTTCTCTGGTCCTCCTTGCCTTTCTTATCATCATGACTTTTCTCGGTATCAAAAAGGAGCTGGCACGCAGCAAGGGAAAGATAAGCCTCATTGTAGACAGGGATTACCATTTCTGGCAGACTAAAAAGGGAAGCAGGTGAGCCATGGAGCCGCAGGTGGCTATCGTTACCGATACTACCGCCTGTGTCCCCGCCGATTATGTAGCAAGATACGGCATCGAGGTGGTGCCGATCCAGCTCATCATTGATGGCAGGACCTACCGCGACGGGATTGATATCAGCGCCGGCGAGTTCTACGCCATGCTCCGCCAGTCAAAGAAACTTCCCACCACCTCAAGCTCTTCCCCGCAGCACTACCTTGATGCCTTCCGCCGGGCAGGCCGCAGGGCCAAAAGGATTTTCTGCCTCACGGAGCCGTCCCGGTTCAGTGCCATGTACAATTCCGCGCGTATTGCGGCAGAACTTGCCCGCGGGGAGCTGGGCGATACCGTTATTGAGGTGGTGGAGTGCACCACCGCTGCCGCCGGTCAGGGGCTTGTGGCAATTGCGGCGGCACGGGCGGCTATGGCGGGGGCTGACCTTGCAGGTGTCCGGGAGGTTGCCAGCCGCGTGATGGCCAAGGTGAACCTCTTTGCGGCGCTGGACAGCCTGCATTATCTTGCCCGCAGCGGGCGTGTCCCGCAGGCGGCCGCCATGGTGAACTCGCTGCTTGATATCAAGCCCATCTTCACCCTCAACCATACCGAAGCCCGCACCGTTGCCCTCCCGCGCACGATGAAAAGCGCCGCAAACCGCATCCTCAAACTCATGGTTTCGTCAGCCAGAAAGGGAAAAGCTCTCCACGTTGCGGTCATGCATGCCGATGCCCCCGATGAGGCAAACAGGTTTAAGGACCGCGTCATCTCCCAGTTCGATTGTCGGGAGGTCTTCATTACTGAGTTTACACCGGTGATGGGCGTGCATACCGGCCCGGGGCTCATCGGTGTGGCTTTCTACGCCGAAGATTAAGTCTTCTCTGGTCAAAGCCGTCAAAACGCTCTATAATTCAGTACAGGATGGATGCGACCGGGCTAGTAACGTCTGCCGCCGGGCTTATCGCTGGGCTGGGGAAACTTCCCGAGCCGGAAGCGCAGCCCAAGATGATCGTCGTGAGCGGGCTACCCGGCACCGGTAAGTCCTATTTTTCCCGCCGGCTGGCCGAGCGCACTGGCTACCCCATCGTGGAAAGCGATGCCCTGCGCAAGAAGCTCTTTTCCCCGCCCACCTACTCCGCCGAGGAAAGCGCCCGTCTTTTCCGTACCATTCACCAGCTCATTGAAGAACTGCTCGGGCGCGGTATATCCGTCATCCTTGATGCCACCAACCTCACCGAAAGGCACCGCGAGCGCCTCTACTACATCGCGGCAAAGCACCGGGCAAGGCTCATCATGGTGCGCACCCATGCCCCACCCGAAGTGGTCAGGGAAAGACTGCACCGGAGGACGAACGAGCGAAGTCAGGAAGATAACTCGGATGCGGACTGGGAAATTTACCGGCGGATGAGTGCCACGGTTGAAAAGATCCGCCATCACCATTTTGTCGTGGATACATCTCAGGACATCACCCCGGCACTTGAAAGGGTTGTCCGGGAAGCCAACCGCTGAAAGGAGACCGTTTTATGGAGATAAAAGCCGTAACCGCTAACCTTCTGGACTGCAGGGTAGATGCCATTATCATCGGGCATTTTGAGGGGGCAAAAACGCCCGAGGGGGAGGCAGCCTCTGTTGACCGGGCCCTTGGCGGTGCCATCAGCAGGCTTGTAGAAAAGGGCGATATCAAGGGTAAGGCCGGCGAGGTCACCATCCTCCACAGCCTGGGGAAACTCCCGGCGGAGCGCATCGCCGTTGTCGGGCTGGGGAAGAGGAACGAGCTTGATGCCAATAAAGTCCGTGCAGCTACCGCCGAGGTCTGCCGCTACCTGCGCAACAGGGGTGCCGTCGGTCTTGCCAGTGCCCTGCTCGGGGCTGGTGTCATTCCGTCGGCTATTGCTGCCCAGGCCATGAC
>JAOAEN010000064.1 GCA_026416775.1 Dehalococcoidales bacterium | reverse complement strand
CAGTATCACCCGCGCTACAATGTCAGCCTCAAGGATGATAAGACCTTTCCCTATCTCAAGATAGACCTCAACGAGCCGTGGCCACGGATTTACGTGACGCGTCGCTTTGTTGAGGATGGTGCAAGGTATTTCGGGCCGTTTTCCAGCGCCGGCTCCGTCCGGCAGACGCTGCGGGTCCTGCACAGTATCTTTCCGCTGCGCACCTGCTCCCGTGATGTGGGCAAAGTATCGCGTCCCTGCCTTGAGTATCATCTCGGGCGCTGTCTTGCCCCGTGCAGCGGCAATGTCAGCCGGGAAGAATATAACCGGCTGGTGCAAGAGGTCATCCTCTTCCTTGAAGGCAGACGTGACAAGGTGATACGTGAGCTCAAAAAGCAGATGGAAGAAAGCGCGGCCCGCATGGATTTTGAAAGGGCGGCGCGGCTGAGAGACCAGATACAGGCAATCAGCGAGGTCATCGAGGGGGAAAAGATTGCCACGGTCATCCGCGGCGATGAAGACGTTATCGCCTTTGTTCAGGAGGGCGATCAGGCCTATGTCCAGGTGATCTTCGTGCGCCAAAGCCGTATTACCGGGCGGGAGGGTTTCCTTCTCCAGGGGACACGGCAGGAGACCCCCAGGGAGGTCATGACGAGCTTCGTCAAGCAGTATTACTCTTCATGCCCGCATATCCCGCCGCTTCTCCTTCTCCAGCACCCGGTTGAGGACAGAGCGCTCATTACGGAGTGGTTAAAAAGCCGGCGTGGTGGCAGGGTTGAAATCAAGGTGCCGCGCCGCGGTGCACGTAAAGAGCTTGTTGACATCGCCGCTGAAAATGCCCGCCAGGGGCTGGAACAGCTCAAGATCAAAGAGCTGGCAGTAACTACCTCGGATGGGGTCCTGGAAGAGCTGCAGAAGGTGCTTGCACTACCGAAACTTCCCCGGCGCATTGAGGCTTACGACATCTCCAACATTCAGGGAAGCTCGGCGGTGGGCAGTCTCATCGTTTTTGAAAACGGTGCGCCCAGGCCCGACCATTACCGTCGCTTCCAGATCAAAACGGTAAGCGGTGCCAATGACTATGCGATGCTGAAAGAGGTGCTGCACCGGCGCTTTTCCCGCATGGGTAAGGATGAGGGCAGGGAAAGCTGGAAAATTGTCCCCGATCTCATCCTGATTGACGGGGGTAAGGGACAGCTCAATGCTGCGCTTGAAGTGCTCAACGGGCTTAGCTTGCAGATCCCGGTACTCGGTCTTGCCAAGGAAAACGAGGAGGTCTTTCTACCCGGGCACGAAAGACCGCTTCTTCTGGATCGCTCGTCAGCGGCACTGAAGCTCCTGCAGCGCGTGCGTGATGAGGCACACCGCTTTGCGGTGGGCTACTTTTCACGGCTTCACCGCCGCAGGCTTTTCACCTCTGTTCTTGACGGGATCCCCGGCATCGGTCCGAAGCGCAAGAGTGCCTTGCTACGTCATTTCGGCACGATAGACAGGATCAGACAGGCTTCGGTCGAGGAGCTTATCGCCGCTACGGGCATGAGCCAGCAACAGGCAAGCAAGATCAAGGAGTATCTCTAGGTATGCCGGCGAACCTGCCACCGCAGTACCACGAAGCTGAGAGAAACTTCCGCCTTGCCAAGACCACGCAGGAGAAGATTGCCTATCTGGAAGAGATGCTGGCAATCATGCCGAAGCACAAGGGCACCGATCACCTCCGCGCCGAGCTCCGTGCTAAGCTGGCAAACCTGACAAAGTCGCTGGACAAGAAGGCAGCGACCCAGCGGGCATCCCTGATCGTGGAGAAGGCAGGTGCGGCTCAGGTGGCAGTCATCGGGATGCCGAATACCGGAAAGTCCCAGCTTGTCGCAAGCCTCACCAATGCCCGCCCGCAGGTCGCACCTTATCCCTTCACCACCAAGACCCCCATCCCGGGGATGATGAAATTTGAAAACGTGCAGATCCAGCTTGTGGACACGCCGCCTCTGAGTGACAGCCCGCCGGAGTGGTGGCTTCTCAATATCATCCGCCGGGCGGACGGGCTTGCGGTTGTTGTTGACCTGGGTCAGGACGCCGTATCCCAGGCAGAGAGAGTGTTTTCCATTCTTCATGGAAAGAGGCTCATGGTCTTCGGGCTTGATGGGGAGCCCGGGGATGAAGAGAATAGGGCAAACTACAAGAGGGCGATGATCATCGCCAACAAGTCAGACCTTGACATCGCGCAGACGAATTTTACCCTCTTGAAAGAGCATTATGAAGCGAAAATACCAGTAGTCGCTGTCTCTGCCCTCAGCGGTGCCGGGCTTGAGGAGCTCAAGAAGCAGCTCTTCCGGATGCTCAACCTGATCCGTGTTTACACCAAACCGCCTGGCGGTAAGGCCGATTTCAACGAACCGATTGTCCTTGAACAGGGAAGCACGGTGGAAGATGCCGCTGCCTCAATACACAGGTCGTTTGCCAGCCGCCTTAAATTCGCCCGTATCTGGGGCTCGGGCAAGTTTGACGGCATCATGGTCAGACGCGATTATGTCCTTGAAGACGGGGATGTTATTGAGCTTCACATGTAGTTTCATATATCTTTTTCAAGGTACCGGCGCAGCATCATGGCATTTTCCACCGCGTAGCCGGCAACGTCATTGTTGAAGTAGATGTAAATGGTATCAAGGCTTTCTCCAAGACCGGCAATGGTTTCTGCCCAGCGTTTCATTGCTTCTTCGGTATAGCGGCTTGAATAGAGGCTTTCACCACCGTGGAAGCGCACGTAGCCGAAATCCGCCGTGATGGCAGTGGGTGATGTGAATCCGGGCATGTCAAAGATGCATAAGGCAACCTTGTGGCGGCGCAGCAGGGCATAAGTTTCTTCGTGAAACCAAGAATGATGACGGAACTCAATGGCATGCCGGAAACCCTGCGGCAGAAAGCCGAGAAATTCTTCCAGCCTACTATTATCACGATGCAGCCCGGGAGGAAGCTGGTAGAGCAGAACACCGAGTTTTTCCCGGAGGACGACGGCTCTTGACATAAAGTTGGAGATTTCCTGCCGGCAGTTTTTCAGCCGCCTGATGTGGGTGATGTAGCGGCTTACCTTCACCGCAAAGAGAAAGCCGACAGGCGAGGATTCGTACCATTTCCTGAAGGTGTTTTCCGCGGGCAGGCGGTAGAAGGTGTTGTTCAGCTCCACGGTGGGAAAGTGCCGAGCGTAAAACTCAAGCCAGCGGGACTTTGGCAGGTTTTCGGGGTAAAAACAGCCTGTCCAGTCATCATAATGCCAGCCCGAAGTGCCGATGTAGTAGCGTACCATGCCGGCCTCCGGCAGTATTCTAGCACCGTCCCGGAGGTTCGCAAAAGCTTTGCGCTTGACCGCCTTAAGTCAACCCGATTATATTGGGACAGGAAAGGAGAATTACAGTGAAGATCGCCGTTCAGCTTGATTTTGATGGCACGGTTACCGAAGAGGACGTGAGCTACCTCCTGCTTGATAACTACACCGGCGATAAATGGCGCAGGTATCTTGACGAATACTCCGCGGGGAAAATCTCCGTGGCAACCTTCAGCAAGAAGGCCTTTGGCATGGTAAAGGCTGACGAGAAAACGATGACCGATTTCGTGCTCGGTAGCGAGCGTGTGAAGATACGTCCCGGCTTTGCCGAATACCTCAGATACTGCGGGGCAAAGGGTATCAAGAACGTCATCGTCAGCAACGGGCTGAGTTTCTACATTGATGCGATCCTGAAGAAACACGGGCTGGGACAAATTGAGGTATTCGCGGCAGCCTGCAGTTCCGACCACGATGGTCTAAAGGTCGTCTACATCGGTCCGGACGGCAGGGAGCTTGACTCCGGCTTCAAGGAAGCCTACACAAGGTTTCTGAAGCAGCAGGGCTATGGCGTCATCTACGTGGGTAACGGGGCCTCCGATATCCACCCGGCACGGCTTGCCCGTTACGTCTTTGCCACGGATGACCTCCTTAGACACTGCCGCGCGGAGGGTATCTCCTGCATCCCCTTCAGCGATTTTCACGATGTCGTCAGGGGCATGCAGAAGCTCCTCGGCGACTAGTCCGTTTCCAGGATGATTCCGATCGGGCAGTGGTCGGAACCCATGACATCGGGCATGATGAAGGCATCCCGAAGCGCGGGCAGAAGGTCCTCGCTGACAAAGAAATAGTCAATCCTCCAGCCGACATTCCTTGCCCTTGCCCCGGATTTTAAGTCCCACCACGTGTACTGGTTCGGCTCATCAGGATAGAAATGGCGGAAGGTATCCACATAGCCGTGGGAGATGAATTTGTCTATCCAGGCACGCTCTTCGGGCAGAAACCCGGAGACCTTCGAGTTCTCCTTCGGGCGGGCAAGGTCAATCTCCCTGTGGGCGGTGTTGACATCACCGCAGATGACGAGCCTCCGTCCGGCAGCGCGGAGCGAGTCAACGTAGTTGAGGAACAGCTCGTAGAAGTCCATCTTGTATTTCAGCCGCTCCTCACTCTGCTTACCGTTGGGGAAATAGACATTAAGCAGGATAAAACCGGGGTATTCGGCAACGATGACACGTTTCTCAAGGTCAAAGCCCGGGGCAGGAAAGTCATACCGGACGCTTTGCGGGACTTCCCTGCTGAAAAGGGCAACCCCGGCATAGCCCTTTCTCTCGGGGGAGTTCCAGTAGGTGTGGTAGCCCGGAGGCGATTTCAGGTCGGGATCAAGCTGGTCAACGCTGGCCTTGGTCTCCTGAAGGCAGAGGATATCAGGCGATTCCTTGCTGAGCCATTCCAGAAAGCCCTTGTTCTTCACCGACCGGATGCCGTTGACATTCCAGGAAAGCAGTTTTCTTTTGCCCATTGCCGTTTCCCCGTTTGCCTGTGAATGCGTTTATCTATTATACTGGTATCAGAGGCAAAATGCCATATTCTCGCTTGTTTTCCTCTGCAATCCGTTATATCCAGACTACCGACTGAGAGGTGACCGTTTTGGAACAGGTATTCACCAATCTGACCGTGGGCGGTCCGGTTAAGGTATATGTCCGCGACGGTAGGATTATACGCATCACTCCCCTCGTGCTTGACGAAAGCGATCCACCTTCGTGGAAGATCAGCTCTGGCGGAAGATACTTTTCTCCCCCCCGTAAGGCCTGCGTTGCCCCGTTTACCCTTGTGGAAAGGGCACGCGTCTATTCCGAGTCCCGCATCAAATATCCCCTTATCCGCGAGGACTTCAACCCCGATGGCCCGAGAAATACACACCGCCGGGGCGTCTCGGGGTACCGGCGTATCAGCTGGGAAAGTGCCCTTGACATCATCGCCGGGGAAATACAGCGCATCCGCAGGACCTACGGTCCGGAAGCGGTAATGTCCCGTGCCTCATCCCACCACAACTGGGGCAATATCGGCTACCGTACCTCTGCCTGGGCACGGTTCTTCCACATGCTCGGCTTTACCGATATCCTTGACAACCCCGATAGCTGGGAAGGATGGCACTGGGGTGCTACTCATGCCTACGGCTTTTTCTGGCGGCTGGGTATGCCGGAGCAGTACGACCTGCTGGAGGACGCTTTAAAGCACACCGAGCTCGTTGTCCACTGGGGCAATGACCCGGACAGCACCCGGGGTATCTACGGCGGACAGGAATCCGCCATCTGGCGGGTGTGGCTGAAGGAACTGGGCAAAAAGCAGGTCTTTATCGACCCGTTCTGCAACTACACCGCCGCCCTGATGGGGGACAAGTGGATCGCCCCCCGTCCCGGTACTGATGCTGCCCTTGCCGAGGCAATTGCCTACGTGTGGCTTACCGAGGGTACCTACGATAAGGAATACGTGGCTTCCCGCACGGTCGGCTTTGAAGACTTCAGGCGTTACATCCTGGAGAATGCCCGTACTCCTGAGTGGGCAGCCGGAATCTGTGATATTCCCGCCCATACCATCCGTAGCCTTGCCCGCGAGTGGGCAGGGCACCGTACTGCCCTTGCCGCCGGTTCCAGGGGGGGCGAATCGGGTGCCTGCCGCCAGGCCTACGGCACCGAATGGGCACGCCTGATGGTGCTGCTTCAGGCAATGCAGGGGCTGGGGAAACCGGGGGTGAGCATCTGGGGAACGACGATGGGGGCGCCGTTCAACGCCGGCGTGAGGTTCCCCGGCTATGCCGCCTTCGGTCCCAATTTCCTCAACGGCTTTGCCAGGAAACGTGTGGAAAACCCGGTAAAACAGCGTGTTTACCGCCTGCTGGTGCCCGAGGCAATCCTTGAACCGCCGATAAAATGGCTCGGGGAGACGTTCTGCGGGAAGTCGCTGGAACAGCAGTTTATCCCGTTTACCTATCCTGCCCCGGGGTGTTCCGAGGTGAAGATGTTTTACCGTTACGGCGGTTCTTTCATCGGCACGCTCACCGCAACCAGCCGCTGGGTGCGGATGTACCAGAGCCCGAAGCTGGAGTTCGTCGTCAATCAGGACTGCTGGTGGTGCAACGAAACGGGATTTGCCGATATCATCCTTCCCGCCTGCACCAACTTCGAGCGCCCCGATATCGGCGAATGGGCGAATACCGGTGGCTATACGCATGACGGTTCCAACGCCTGTAACCACCGCATCATCGTTTACCAGCAGAAATGTATTGAGCCGCTCTATGAGTCCAGGTCTGACTACCAGATATTCGCCGAGCTTGCCCGGCGGCTTGGCTTCGGCGACGACTACACCGAAGGCAACAGCGAGGAAGACTGGGTGGAAAAGGTCTTTTACTACTCCGACCTGCCGAAGTACATATCCTTTGAGGCGTTCAAAAGGAAGGGTTATTTCGTTGTCCCCGTGCCCGCGGACTACACGCCGACCCCGGCACTTCGCTGGTTCTATGAAGGAAGGCCCTGTGATACCCCCGACCAGTTCAATCCCAGGCGCAATACGGAAAGAGCAAACGAGCTGGGCACTTACAGCGGTAAGATCGAGTTCGTCTCCCGGAGCCTGCTTGCGCACCTTCCAGATGATGAAGAAAGACCGCCGATGCCGCGTTATATCACAAGCTGGGAAGGGCATGAGTCGCCCCTTACGCGGAAGTATCCCCTTCAGCTCATCACCCCGCACCCACGTTACTCCTTCCACACCCATCACGACATGAACAACCCGTGGCTTGTTGAGATACCGGCTCACCGTGTCTATAAGGACGGCTACTGGTGGCGCCCGCTCCGTGTCCATCCCGAAGATGCGGCTTTGCGTGGCATCAGAACGGGGGACATCATCAAGGTGTATAATGACCGTGGGGCGGTGCTCTGC
>JAOAEN010000063.1 GCA_026416775.1 Dehalococcoidales bacterium | reverse complement strand
ATCTTGCTCTGGACGATCCTTCCGCTTCGATAGTAGCCGTCTGCCGTGATGAGGATCTTCGAACCGCAATCGTTGATTCGATCCCTGAGGGACTCGGCGCTGAAGCCTCCGAAGACCACGCTGTGAATGGCACCGATGCGGGCGCAGGCAAGCATGGCGATGGCAAGCTCCGGGATCATCGGGAGATAGATGGAGACCGTATCGCCCTTCTTCACGCCCAGCTTCTTCAGGACATTGGCAAACTTGCAGACCTCGTAATAAAGCTGCTGGTAAGTGTAGGTCTTCACCTCGCTGTCGGGTTCACCCTGCCAGACGAGGGCCGCCTTGTTCTTGCGCCAGGTGGTGAGATGTCGGTCAAGGCAGTTGTAGCTGACGTTGATCTTGCCGCCGATGAAATGGCGCACTTCGGGCTTATCCTTGAAATCGTACTCGCGGAACTTCTCCCACTTCTTGTACCAGTGGAGCTGCTCGGCAAGCTGTCCCCAGAAACCTTCCGGGTCCTTGACCGACCAGGCATACAGGGACTTGTATTCTGCCATGCTCCTGATGGCGGCCTTTTCCACGAATTCCTTGGTCGGGTTGAAGACGCGGCTTTCCGCCATCATGGTGGCGATTTCCTTATCGGAAATCTGCCCGAGGATTTCCTCGCCCGCAGCCTTCTTCGCCGCGGCTTTCTTCTCCTGGGCGGTGACCAGCGCCTTGTCCTTGCCGGTGAGGGCATAGTAGATGGCGGCATCCACCTCATCCGGCTGGTAGGGCTTGACGAGGAAGTAGGCGGCTCCCGCCCGGATACCCCGGCAAATCATCTCCACCGAGGGGCTTGCCGTGGTCAGGATGCACTTCACGGAAGGGCAGCTCTTCTTTGCCTCTTCAAGAACGGCAAACCCGTCCTTGCCGGGAAGCGCGGTATCCAGAACGGCAACCGCGGCGCCCTTCTGCATGGCACGGAGCGCTTCATCCCCGCTTGTGGCGGTGACGACCTCGTAGCCGCTCTCAGTGAGCGATTTTGCCAGCGAGGTACATTCCTTCTTCTCGCCACTTGCGATCACAACCTTTTTTTGATCCTTCATACCAGACTTCTCCTTAAAAAGAATTTTATGGGGTCAAAAACAGTCCTGAGGCTGTTTGTTGGTGGCCTGCCCGAGGTGCATTTCAGAAAAAAAGCCGAACCACGCCGGCTCTGTGTTTCGGCCCATCAGTAGCGGTACTATTGTAAGGCTGGAATTCACGCTAGCCCATTTAAATGGTAGCAGAGAGGGGCAGCACGCAAAACCGCTCACATTACTTATTCTACATGGTAAGAAGTACAATTTAAATAGGACTTTAGGGACTAGGTCTATGGCTCTAGAACGCAGAGGTTGAGTTTTTCAGTATTACGTCGTACAATTGAATCTGGTATGCACCTGCGGGAAAAGGAAGCCTATGAAGACAAGAATTCTGATTGCCGATGACCATGCCATGCTGCGGGAGGGGATGCGCAATCTCCTTGCGGTGGAGAAGGACTTTGAGCTTGTGGGAGAGGCCGCGGATGGTGAAGAAGCCGTCCAGCTTACCAGAGAGCTGCGACCGGATGTGGTCATCATGGACGTGGTGATGCCCAGGCTCAACGGGGTTGAGGCAACAAAGCAGATAAGACAGATCAGCCCTTCCACCGCGGTGCTGGCACTGACCGCCTTCAGCGATATTCAGTACGTGGTCGGGCTCCTTGAAGCCGGTGCCTGCGGTTACCTGATGAAAAACTCCGCCGGCAAGGACATCGTCAGGGCAATACGCGCGGTGCGCGCGGGAGAATCGGTGCTTGACCCCGAGGTGACACATAAACTGGTGGAAAGAGTGTCCAGCTTCTACCGCACCACGGCAGAACCGGATCATGGTGCCAAGCTGACCGCAAGGGAGCTTGAGATCCTCCAGCTTGCCTCAAGGGGCCTGAGCAACAAGGAAATCTCGGAGAAGCTCTTTATCAGCCTGCGCACCGTCAAGGCCCACATGACGAACATCTTCAACAAGCTCGGCTGCAGCAGCCGCACCGATGCCATTATCAAGGGGCTGAAGCTGGGCTACATCAGCCTGGACGACATGTAGCGGGCGGAACCGTCCTTACCCGGTTGAGCTCACCAGACTTTCCTCGCGGTAGGCGGGAAGGACCACCGTGAAGGTGCTGCCCCTGTCGGGCTCGCTCTGGACCTCTATCCGCCCCCCGTGCCGCTCGATGATGCCGCGGGCGATGGCAAGCCCCAGCCCGGTGCCGGCAGCCTTGGTGGTGAAAAAGGGGGTGAAGATCTTGTCCATGTTTTCCCGGGAGATGCCACAGCCGGTGTCGCTCACGCTGACCTTCACCCAGTTACCATCCGCGGCGGCGCGTATGGTGAGCCTACCCGTCCCCCCCATTGCCTGAAGGGCATTGAGAATGAGGTCGAGAAGGACCTGGACAAGCTGGTTGAAATCACCCACGACCAGCGGCAGGTGCGGCGCCTCTTCGCGGACGACCTCGACCGTCTTCATCTGGGGATGGTGGCCGACAAGTAACATCGCCTTGTCAATGGCGCGGCTTACCGTGATCGGGCGGAAGCGCGTCTCCGTCTGGCGAGCAAAGTCCATCAGCCCGTGGATGATGCCCGTGCAGTAGTCAATCGCCGTGGTGATCTCGTCAAGGGCTTTTCCCAGCTCCGCCCGGTCGATGCTGCCGCGGGTGAGCTTTTCCTGAATGAGCCGGACATAGAGGAGCATGCCGGCAAGGGGGTTATTGAGCTCGTGGGCAAGCCCCGCGGTAAGCTCCCCGAGAGAGCTGAGCTTCGCCACCTGGACGAGCTGCTGCTGGGTCTTCTTGAGCTTTTCCGCCTGTTCATCAAGCTCCTGCTTAAGGGTAGCGTTCTCGCGCGCAAGCTTTGCCTTCCCTGCCCTGGCATCAATAAGCCATGCGGTGAGGAAGGCGGCAAGGAGCAGGGGCAGGGCGGTCACGGCAACCCTTACCAGGATCTCAGGGTCATATGAGGGCAGGAAAGCCCTCGGCAGCACGATGGCAAGAAACGCCAGCCCGCAGGCGATCACCCCGTACCTGCGGAAGACCGCCGCCGCATGGAAGAGGGGCACCGCAAAAGCGATGATGAAGACATCGCAATCCGCAGCTAAAACGGCATGGAAGACATAGGCCAGCACCGCCATGATGACGGCGATGGAAAGCACATGCAGGTAACACCGCCAGCTACCCCGTGGTACCCGGAGCACGGCCAAGTACAACGGCGAAGGCCTTTGCCCCGGAGAAAGGCTTCCTTGCCCTGCTTGTTCCATCGGTCTATCCATCCCCACCCGCTCCCCCTCTCACATCCGCTGCCTGCACCATGCCAGGCTGTGGCGTACCCACACCCGCATCAGGCACCATGGCGGAACACTGCCGGAAGGTATCCTCCCGTTTCCCCGTCAGCCTACGCTTTCTCGGTCCTGACCCTGATTGCCGCAACCTTGAGCTCCGGTATCTTTGCGGTGGGGTCAAGGGCAGAATTGGTGAGCATGTTTGCCGGGGCTTCCTTCCAGTGGAACGCCATGAAGGCAAGCCCGGGTGCCACCCTATCGGTGATGTGGACCGGTGCCCTTATCTCACCGCGCACCGAACCCACGGTAATGATATCCCCCTCCTTCACGCCGAGCCTTGCCGCATCCTCGGGATGGATATCAATGCCGCCCGTAGGCTTGACCTCGCGCAGGACCTTCGTGCGGCGGCTCATGCTGCCGGTGTGGTAGTGTTCAAGGATGCGCCCGGTGGTTAGGGTGAGCGGGTATTCCGCACTCGGGCTTTCTGCCGGCGGGCGGTATTCTACAGCCTGGAAGCGCCCCAGCCCGCAGGTGAACCTGCCGACATGCGGGATGGGGGTACCGGGGTCGCTGGCATCGCGGCAGGGCCACTGCAGCCCGTAGCCATGCTCGAGGCGGTCAAAGGTGATACCCCCGTAAATCGGGGTAAGTGATGCCACTTCCGCATTAATGTCGCGGGTGCTCCGGTAGGGGAACGGGTAGCCCATTCTGGTTGCCAGCTCGGAGACTATCTGCCAGTCGGGCCTGGCCTCACCGGGTGGCTCCACCGCCCTGCGGCACCGCTGCACCCGCCGCTCGGTATTGGTGTAGGTACCGTCCTTTTCGGCGAAAGCCGCCGCCGGGAGCACCACATCGGCAAGGGCCGCCGTCTCCGTGGGGAAGATGTCCTGCACCACGATGAAATCAAGCTTCTTCAGCGCCTCGTGCGTGTGGAGAAGGTGCGGCTCGCTAAGGATGAGGTTTTCCCCGACAATGTACATCGCACGGAGCTCACCGCGGACAGCGGCATTGATCATCTCGGTGACCTGCAGCCCCGGTTTGTCCTTGATCCTGCAGTTCCAGGCTTTCTCAAACTTTTCGCGGGCTTTGGCATCCGCCACCGGCTGGTAGCCCGGCAGCACGTTGGGCAGTGCCCCCATGTCGCAGGCGCCCTGCACGTTGTTCTGCCCACGCAGGGGGCTGAAGCCGGCACCCTCGCAGCCGATATTGCCGGTCATCATGAGGAGGTTGGCGATGCACCTGACGTTGTCGGTCCCGGTGATGTGCTGGGTGATGCCCATGCCATAGAGGATGGCCGCTCTGCCCGCCGTGGCGAAAAGCCGCGCTGCCCGGACGATGTCATCCTTCGGCACCCCGGTGATCTCCTCGGCAAGCTCGGGAGTGTATTTCGCCACCGTCCTGGCAACCTCTTCAAAGCCGACGGTGCGTTCCCTGATGAAATCTTGCTTCTCAAGCCCCTCTTTGAGGAGGCCGTGCATCATGGCGTTGAGGAGCGCCACATCGGTACCGGGACGCTGGCGGAGGTGCAGGACGGCTTTCCTGGCAAGCACAATGCTGCGCGGGTCGGCAACGATGAGCTTCGTTCTCCCCGACCTCACCGCCTGGCGCACGTAGCGCCCGATGATGGGGTGGCATTCGGTGGTGTTGGAGCCGATGATGAAGAGCAGGTCCGCCTTGAGAAAATCGGCAATTGAATTGCTCATGGCGCCGTCGCCGAAGCAGGCGGAAGCCGCCGCCACCGTGGAAGCATGGCAGAGACGGGCACAGTGGTCAATGTTGTTGGTGCCGATCACCGCCCGGGCAAACTTCTGCACCAGGTAGTTCTCCTCGTTGGTGAACTTCGCCGAACTCACCACGCCGATGCTGTCCGGCCCGGTCTCTTCTCTGATTTTCGCAAGACGCCGGGCAACGAGGTCGAGTGCCTCATCCCAGCTTGCCTCGCGGAAGATCTCCCGGAAATTGCCGTTCAGCGCGATATCCCTGCCGATACCCTCCCTGCGGATGAGGGGCCTGGTGAGCCGGTCGGGATGGTTCACGAAGTCAAATCCCCAGCGGCCCTTTATGCACAGCCCGCCGCGGTTGACGGGGCTTTCACGGTCGCCCCTCACGCTCACGATCTCGTTACCGCGCACGCCGAGGTAAATGGAACAGCCCACACCGCAGTAGGGGCAGATGGTCTTCACCTCGCGCGTGGGCATGGTGGTGTTCTTCGGGTAAAGCGCCCCGGTGGGGCAGCGGTCAAGGCACTCGCCGCAGGCCTCACAGTTCGACTCGAAGACGGGCTTGTTGCCGAATGGGGCAACAGTTGAGGCATCACCGCGGAAGGCGACATCAATCGCCTCGACCCCGGCGATCTCGTGGCAGGCGCGCCAGCAGCGCCCGCAGAGGATGCACTTGTTCATATCGCGGGTATAGGCGGGGTGGCTCTCATCGCGGGGGACGGTTCTTGTACTCCGACGCAGGCGTCCGTAGTGGGACTCATCAACCCCCAGGTACCGGGCAACCTTCTGCAGCTCGCAGTTCTGATTCTTGCCACAGGTAAGACAGTCGCCGTGGTGGTTTGCCATGATGAGTTCCATGGTGGTGCGCCGGGCACCCGCCAGCGCGGGGGTCTCGGTACGCACGACCATGCCCTCGCCGACCTCGGTGGTGCAGGCGGTGGGTAGCCCGCGCATCCCCTCAATCTCCACGATGCAGAGCCGGCAGGCCCCGTACGGCTCAAGATCCGGGTCATAGCAGAGGGTGGGGATGTAGATACCATTTGCCCTTGCCGCTTCCAGCACCGTCGTGCCGGCGGGCACGGTTATCTTCACGCCGTCAATCGTCAAGTTTACGCTTACGGCATTTCGCTGCGTTTTCATCGCTGTGTTCATCCTCTCTTCCTCCTTGCGGCGGGTCTAGTGCTCTTCAAGGTCACACCGCAGGCAGCGCCGCACCTCGGCAAGCGCCATCTCCGGAGTGTAGCCAAGCTCGCAGATGCGGAAGTCTTTGATCCTTTCCGCCACCGGGCGCACCGGCATTTCGGGACGCCTAGCCTCGCCCTCCTCGCCGCTGAAGGGCTGTGCCCCCTCCTCGGGCGGGGCGAGCTTCTCCTCAATAATGCCCGAGCCGCCGAGGTACTTATCAATGGAGACTGCCGCCTGCTTGCCCGCGGCGATCGCCTCGATGACGGAAGCCGGTCCGCTCACCGCGTCGCCGCCGGCAAAGACGCCTTCCACCCCGGTGGCAAGGCTGTCCGGATTGACACGCACCGTACCGTCTTTGTTCCTGGGGATATCCATGCCATCGGGGAGCGCCGTGGTCTGCCCGACGGCGGCAATGACCGTGTCAAACTCAGTGGTAAACTCGCTTCCGGCAATTGCCTCCGGACGCCGCCGTCCCGTCTCGTCGTGGCTTCCCAGCCTCATGCGCACACAGGTCATGAGGAGGGCACCGTTCTTTCTTTCAATCCTCGTCGGATTGGTGAGGAATTCAAATTTGATGCCCTCTTCCATCGCTGCCTCAATTTCCTCTTTGTCCGCCGGCATTTCCTCGCGGCTGCGGCGGTAGAAGACGGTCACCGTGTCTGCCCCCAGTCTCCTTGCCGTGCGTGCGGCATCCATGGCGGCATTGCCACCACCAACCACCGCCACCCTCCTGCCGGGCGCCGGTTTTATGCCGAGGGCAACATCGCGCAGGAAGGAGACACAGTCAATCACGCCGGGGCTATTCTCGCCGGGGACGTTCATCCTGCGCCCGGCATGCGCCCCGCAGGCAAGGAAGACGGCATCAAAGCCCTGCTCCCTGAGCTCTGCAATGGAATTTACGCGGTGGTTGGTGAGTATCGTTACCCCCGCCCTGCGGATGTAGTCAATTTCACTGTCGAGCACCTCTGCCGGAAGACGGTAGCGCGGGATACCCACACGCAGCATACCGCCGGCAAGCGGCAGCATCTCAAAGACCGTCACCGCATGCCCCCGCCGGGCAAG